>NZ_DJHW01000008.1:0-21500 GCF_002433295.1 Pseudoalteromonas sp. UBA6610
GCGGCGTGTACGGATCCAGCCTTTTACTGTTACTTGGCTGTCTACCGCAACATTGCCTTTTAATAGCTCTGAAATCGCTAAATGGCTCATCTTCACTCCAATGATATAAGTTGCCTAACTGTATAATATTAACTACTCAACGCAGCGGTTAAATTTAGTGCGTTGAACTTGAACCGTGTATCTTACCTAGTTAAATAAAATAAAAAAACTATTGTGAGCAACTCTTTAAAAGTTTTTATGCAAGTGGGTTACTTTTAAAGCGTTTTTTGCTTTAAATTACCACTATTGTTATTTGGTGCTCTGAAATTTAGTGATTTTGTGGCATTATTACTGCGTGTTGACTCTACGGATTGAAATTAGCCAACCTTAAGGCTATTCAATCACCGAGCAAAATTTGTAAGCAAGTGGGCGCGCTAACTGCTTCAGCGTTATTATAATGGCTTACAATGATGAAATAATAAGTAACAATTAAGCCGGTAAATCAGCACAGCATAATTTTAACTATTTAATATTTACCATTACCCAGAAATGGATGCTATGAAACAAGTTTTTATTTTAAGAGGGCTACCAGGAAGTGGTAAGTCTTACTATGCACAAACCCTAGCCGACGAGCTTGGTGGAGTAGATACAAGCCAGTATTTAATATGTTCAACCGATGACTACTTTGTCAATGAACAGGGCGAGTATCACTTTGATAAATTTAAACTACCGCAATATCATAATTTAAATTTAGCGCGCTTTATAAATGCTTTAGCGCAAAATATTCCGCTTGTAATTGTTGATAACACCAATATAAAAAAATGGGAGTTTATTGCGTACTCTCAAGCAGCACATGCACTTGGTTATCAAGTTAAAGAAGTTATTGTTGGTGAAGTAAAAGACAAGTCTATGCAGCATTTATACGCTAAGCGCAACACGCATAACGTGCCTTTAAAAACCATTAGTAAAATGGCGTACATGTTTGAGTGGTAGGTGAGTGTTACTTATGGGTTATTTAAGCTTTATTAAAGCGCTTAAATCACATTGAGTAATGGCATCTAGATGAGCAGTGATTTTTTCATTGCTCCAATCCCACCAAGCTATATCTAATAACGTATTTATTGTGTTGCTATCAAACCTAGGCTTAATTACTTTTGCCGGATTACCACCTACCACGCTATAAGGGGGTACATCGCAGGTAACCACCGATTTACTTGCAATGATAGAGCCACTGCCAATATTTACCCCTGGCATTATGGTTGCGTCATAACCAATCCATACATCGTGACCGATAACCGTATTGCCTTTAAAGGGTAACTCGCCAGCCTGCGGGGCCGATTTTTCCCAGCCGTTGCCAAATATAAAAAATGGATAGGTAGAAAACCCCGCGGTTTGATGATTAGCGCCGTTCATTATAAAGGTCACGTTTTTAGCTATGGCGCAAAACTTTCCAATAATGAGACGATCTTTAATAAAATCGAAATGGTAAAGGACATTTTTTTCGAAGTTTTCAGGGCCGTCAGGATCGTCGTAATAGGTATAATCACCCACCACTATATTAGGCGAGGTAATAAAGTTTTTTAAAAAGCCAACCTGAGGAAAGCCCTCAACAGGGGCAAGGTTATTTGGATTAGGGCCCTGTTTAGACATAGCTACCTCATAGTTTAATTATTGTTTTTTATACACAGCCAGCGGGTGAGTAGTAACAATAGATACATGAACGCTGTCACCCGGATTAACCACAACCTCGTGGCTTACACGGCTAGTAACGAGCGTATTACAGCTTAATTTAACCGCACATAAACGGCTGCCACCTTCAAAGCGTACCCAAACAACTTCACCGTTAGGTTGATTTAAGTTTTGAATAAGCTGTACATCGTCAGGGCGAAGCAACACATCTACATCGCCACTGTCGCAGTCTATACCTTGCCCTGGTGCTACGCCAATGCTAGTGGTTGCTTGGCCATTTTCAAACTGCCCAGCAATAAAGCTTGCCTCACCTAAAAAGCGTGCTACAAAGCGGTTGTTTGGCATGCTAAAGCATTGTTCAGGGCTATCGAGTTGTTGTATTTCACCGTTTTGTAATACACCTACACGGTCACCTACCGAAAGCGCTTCTTCTTGGTCGTGAGTAACCCACACGGCAGGCACTCCCGCTTCTTTTAAGGCGTTTCTTATATCCCAGCGCAGCATATCTTTTAATGCGGCATCAAGGTTAGAAAGGGGTTCATCAAGTAATACAAAATCTGGCTGGTGAGCAAGTGTACGCGCAAGTGCTACGCGCTGTTTTTGACCGCCAGAGAGGGTGGCTGGCTTTTTTGCTCTAAAATCATTTAGACCAAGCAGTTTAATCCAATGATCGGCAATGGCGGTGTCTTTTAATCTAAAACAAATGTTTTGCTCAACCGTTAAATGAGGAAACAATGCAAAATCTTGAAACACCATACCAACACTGCGTTTTTCAGGGGGCACATTACGTTTTGGCGTTGCGCGCCATTTGCCTACGTTTATTTCACCCTCGCTAATGGGGATAAGCCCTGCAAGTGCTTGCAATATTGTACTTTTACCGCAGCCCGTAGGGCCTACTAGCATGAGAATTTCATTTTCACCTAACGATATATTTAAATCGCTTACTACACGGTTACTGCCGTAATCTATAGACAACTGGCTTACAGATAGCATTTGTTTTTAAATCCTCAATGTTCGAGTTGGTTACGTTTTTCGCCAGACATCATAATAGCTAAGCCACAGGCAGAAATCACCACTAACAATAAACCGGGAATGGCAGCACGGCCAAAATAACCGGCTTCGTACACACGCCATAAATAGGTTGAAAGGGTTTCAAACCCGGTTGGGCCTAGCAATAGCGTTGCTTCAAGCTCGCGCATTGATTCTAAAAATACCAATGCAGCACCGGCAATAATACCACGCATTGTTAGCGGCAGGGTAATGCGAGTAAAGGCTTCACGCGGGCTTGCACCTAATACGCGCGCCGACTTTATTAAGCTTTGATCTAAATGCTCTGTACTGGTGCGAATAGAGCCAACTGCAAGCGGTAAAAATCGTAGCATGTAAGCAATAATCAGAAGCGCTAATGTTTGATATAAAAACGGGAGTTGCAAGCCGCCATATACCAGCGCGGTGCCCATCACAATGCCAGGAATACCAAAACCAAAATAGGTAACACGCTCCATTATTCTGCCGGCTTTACCACTTAATGCGGCATGAGCAACAGGAATAGCCACAATAACCGCCACTATGGCAGCTATGGCTGAGGCATACGCTGAGTTCCACGCTATGCTAAAGTCAAAATTGCTGTAACCATCGCGTGCTAGCCAAACAAAAAATATCGCCAGCGGTAAACCAATAGCTAACAATAAAATAGGGCCAAACGCAGCAATCATTGCGGTTATTTGCCATTTAGTTGGAAATAAAACCAGTGGGCGACCGTGTCGTTCAGAGGCGGTTTTTATTTGTGATTCTATTAAAAGTAAAAAGCCAACAATAACCATTAATTGCAGCGACAACATCGCCGCGCGCCCTAATGCAAACGCATTGTATTCTACGTAAATTACCCGGGTAAAGGTATCTAGGCGCATCATTGCGGGTGTACCAAAGTCTGAAAGTGTATAAAGCGCCACTAATAATGAGCCCGCTGCAATACCGTTAACTACACGGGGTAAAATTACTTTAAACACACTTTGTGTCATCGACATACCCAAGGTACGCGCTGCATTTACCATGCTGGCATCTAAACTGAGCAATGACGAGCGTGTAGTCATCATTACAAAAGGGAAGGTGTATAAGGTCATTACAATGGCTGCACCGCTTAACCCATACATGGGTGGGGTTTCAAAGCCAAGTAGGTTATTTATTTCGCCCCCTGGGCCAAACGCAGCGTACAAAGTAAATGCGCCAATATAACTTGGAATAGCCAAGGGCGCGGCAAAAATCACCAGCCATATTTTTTTAAAAGGCAAATGCACATAAGCACTTATAAAAGCCAGTGGTACCCCAATCAGAATTGAGCCTAATACGGTTAAGCCCATTAGCGATAACGTATTGCCCAGTATTTTTAGATTATGACTGTCAAAAAGGGTACTGGTGTCGCTAGCAAGGGTAATTAAAATATAAACAGGGGTAATCGTAATGAGCGCTGCAAGCAGCGCCATTGGGTAAGAAGCAGGTATTCGCATTTATAAAACGCCGTTGTTGCGCATCAAGTTGATGGTGGGGCGTAAATCCGCAAGTTGAGTTAAATCAACCTTTGGTGGAGATATGTCACTCAGCGACGGTAAGCCTGCCGGTTGAGTAATGCCATTAACAAGCGGTATTTCATACGCTTCTCGGGCTAAATAACCTTGTACTTCTTCGCTTAATAAGTAACGCATAAAGTTAGTAGCAAGTGGGTCATCGTTTAGCGTTAAAATACCCGAGGCATTGACTAAACAACCTGCATCTTGCTCGGTAAAGGCTAAGTCTAATTTAGCATCTGGTTTACCCGATTTAAGACGCAGCGTGTAGTAGTGATTAGCAAAACCAATATCTACTTCACCACGTTCTACTGCCATTACAACACCGAGTTCACCGGCGTATGTTTTAGCGCGCTTTTTAACTTTTTTAAGCCATTTAGCGGTTTTATCATCGCCTTCTAAAATACGCATAGCGGTAACAAACGATTGAAACGATGCATAAGCAGGCGCCCAACCAATAGATAAATCGCTATCTGCAATGTCCATTATGCTTGTGGGAATTTGATCTTTGGTTAAACGTGATGTGTTATACGGTAAGGTTCTGATCCGACCGGTAACCGGCGCCCATTGATCATATCTAAATTGCGGTTGTAACTGAGCAGATAAATCACTCGGTAGGGGCTTTGCAAGGCCTGCATCGGTAACTAGGCCAATAGCGCCTGAGTCAACCGCCCAAAATAAATCGGCGCGGCGTACACCTGCCTTTGCCTCTGCCACAATAGTATTGGCAAGTGCAGCAGTCGGGCCGCGGCGAATAGCTAAGTTAAAGTCAGGATTTTTTTTCTGAATCGCTTGTAATACATTTTCATACAAACCACCTTCACCACGGCCTAGGTATAAGGTTAAATCACCTTTAAGCTTTGGTAAATTATCAACAGAAACTGGGTTTGCTATATCGGCAGCTAGTGCGCGAGAAAGGGGCAGTGGCAAAGCGCCAACAACCCCTAACGCAGCTAGGCCTTGTATAAAGGTCCTACGCTTCACTTAAAAAACATCCTTACGCGACTTCTCCGCTTTTTCTATTAGCGTTTTAGCGCGGTCTAATTTAGTGTGCATATCACTTACCACGTCACGTACTTCATCAACGCTTTTAGCGCTTTTAATTGTTTGCGGTAGTGTTACGTTAAAATCTTTTTCCAGCACTTCTACTAATTTTGCATCTTGTTCGATAAGCGTACCTTCTACGCCTTCAAAAAGGTGTAAATACGTATCGTGAACAATTTCAGTGGCTTCTTCGTTTAAGCGCTCTGCAAATTTAGCAACAACACGGTCAAGCTTGTGCTTGATTTCGTCAATGGTGGCACTTTGGGTCATGCCTTCTGTAGCAGTGGCTTTAACTGTATCAAGTAAGCCTTTTTGCTGGAATTTTGCCGCAAGCTTAACAGCACCAAGACCTTGCCACAAGGCTATGTTCATGGCTTTTTGCTGATTGCGCACTTCTTGGGCAGGCTTGTTGTTATCAATGGCCATTTTTACACCATAAATACCTTGCCAAATTGAGGCATATACAGGCACAAAGTTAGTTTCAATGGCGCTGTGAAATTTAACCGACTCCCAATATTCAATTAAATCGTCGCTGTTTACAGCCTTAGTACCGCTTTTGCTGTAGTCAGTTACCATGGTGTCTACTTTACCAACCATCCATTCAACTTCTTCTGAATAGTCTTTAATGTTTTCTTGTAAATGGTTTACGTGCTCACCAATTGGGCCGTTAGCTAGCGCCGGTTGCGTTACAAAAGCAGAAGCTAACAATAAGCTTGCACCTAATGTTTTTACAGATTTAGAAAGGTGTTTCATAGTAAAGAGTCCGAAAAGGTAATTGTAAATGATAGACATTATCATATCCGTAATGTTTACTAAAATCAATATAACAAATACGTCAATGCAAAGCTCAAAACCTGAGAAAAATTAATACCTAACAGGCAAATAATGACTATGCCTTTTAGGTATAATTTAACGCTTAGCAGTAATGCTTACCTGCAATTGCAGTGTAAATGGCATCACATAAGGTGTTTATACTGGCTGAGTCACTTATATACGGGGGCATTAGGTAAATAAGTTTACCAAAGGGTCTAATCCATACGCCTTGCTCTACAAAAAAGGCTTGAATTTTAGCAACATCTACATTGCCAGCATCATCAGTTAGCTCTACAACACCTATTGCGCCTAAGGTACGCACATTGGCTACCGCATCTAATTCATTGCACTTTTTAAGCTGTTGTAGTTGAGTGTTTATATCGCTAATGCGTTGTTGCCAATCCTGCGCCAAAAGTAAATCTATACTGGCGCACGCAACCGCACAGGCAAGCGGGTTGCCCATAAATGTAGGTCCGTGCATCAAAACGCCGGCTTCACCTTCGCTAATGCCTATGGCTATTTTATCACTGGTTAGTGTGGCCGAAAGGGTCATTGAGCCACCGGTAAGGGCTTTGCCAATACATAAAATATCGGGCTCTATATTAGCGTGCTCTACAGCAAATAATTTACCCGTGCGGCCAAACCCTGTGGCTATTTCATCGCAAATTAGTAAAACATTATATTGTGTGCATAATTTACGAACGCAGGCTAAATACGCGGGGTTGTAAAAGTTCATGCCGCCGGCGTTTTGTACTATGGGCTCAATAATAAAGGCGGCTACCTCGTGATGGTGCGTTTTAAAGTATTGTTCAAGCGTTTGGGCTTCTGCTTGGTTAAACTCGCCATCAAATTTACTTACAGGGGCGGGTACAAACACATGCTCTGGTAAAAAACCTTTATACAAACTGTGCATAGAATTAACCGGATCGCACACGCTCATAGCGGCAAATGTATCACCATGATAACCCTTAAACGGCGTCATTAATTTTTGCTTGTTTGTAAACCCTTGGCTTAACCAATATTGCAGCGCCATTTTAATCGCTACTTCTACACTTACCGAGCCGCTATCGGCTAAAAACACCTTAGTTAAACTTTTTGGGGTAATTGTAATAAGCCTTTTACACAGCTCTACCGCGCTATTATGGGTAATGCCGCCAAACATTACATGGCTCATACTATTAATTTGTTCAATCATGGCGTTATTTAATACCGGATGATTATAGCCATGAATTGCGCTCCACCATGAGGCCATGCCATCAATGAGTTGCTCGCCGGTTTCTAGGTAAATTAAATTATGATTTGCATGAGTAACAGGGTAAACCGGGATAGGCTGTGTCATTGATGTGTAAGGGTGCCAAATATGGTCACGATCAAAATCAAGGTCAATCGTTTGTTTTTTATTCATATGTAAACTTTAACGTGGTGGGTTTCGTTGACAATGGTACTTCAAGACGTAGACTAATCCAACATCACCACTGAGAAAAATAAGAGACTACTATGGAACTTGCACCTGTTCGCCATGATTGGACCCACGCCCAAGTAAAGGCATTATTTGAAATGCCATTTAACGATTTATTATTTAAAGCGGCATCGGTTCATCGCGCTAATTTTAATCCTAACGAAGTACAAATATCTACTTTATTATCCATTAAAACAGGGGCTTGCCCAGAGGATTGTAAATACTGTCCGCAATCGGGGCATTATAAAACCGACTTAGAGCGCGAGCGCCTACTAGAAGTAGAAAAAGTGGTAGAGCAAGCACGCCTAGCTAAGCAAAAAGGCGCAACCCGTTTTTGTATGGGTGCAGCATGGTCAGATCCAAAAGACAGAGACATGCCGTATATTTCTAAAATGGTAAAAGAAGTAAAAGAACTTGGCCTAGAAACCTGTATGACACTTGGTAAACTTACCAACGAAAAAGCACATGAGCTAAGTAGCGCAGGGCTTGATTACTACAATCATAACCTCGACACTTCGCCTGAATATTACGAGCAAATTATATCTACGCGCACCTTTGAAGACAGATTAAACACCATAGATCACGTACGCGATGCCGGCATGAAAGTATGCTCAGGCGGTATTGTCGGTATGGGCGAGCAAGCAAGCGACCGTTACGGTTTATTAATGCAGCTGGCAAATTTACCACAGCAACCAGAAAGCGTACCTATTAATATGTTGGTAAAAGTAAAAGGCACACCGCTTGAAAACGTAGACGATTTAGATCATTTTGAATTTATACGTACCATAGCTACCGCCCGTATTATGATGCCACACAGCTATGTGCGTTTATCGGCAGGTCGCAGCGCCATGAACGAGCAAATGCAATCAATGTGCTTTTTTGCAGGCGCTAACTCAATATTTTATGGTGATAAGCTACTCACTACCGAAAACCCAGAGGCCGATGCCGACATGAAGCTAATTAAAAAATTAGGCATGAACCCAGAAAAACACCAAGACTACTCAGACGAAGCCGTTGCCGCATCGCTGTCATCGCAAGTGGCCGATAAAGCAACGTCAGCCTTATTTTACGAAGCCTAAGCTTACCTTTTATGCCATTTGAATTTTTAAATACGCATTTGCAGCAACAACAGCAACATGCGTTATTGCGTAAACGCCATGTGGTGCAGCGCGCCACAGCACGTACCATTACGGTAAATAACGCAACGTACCTTAATTTTGCCAGTAATGATTACCTAGGCTTTGGTGATTGCAGTATTAACCTTGAGCAAAACAACGTACTCGGTAGCCACAGCTCACCCTTAGTTACTGGGTATCAGGCGCAGCAACAACAGCTAGAGCAATACTTATGTAGTGCACTTGGCTACGAAGCTGGCATGTTGTTTAACTCGGGGTTTAGTGCAAATAGCAGTGTAATTAAAGCGTTGTTTAACGATAAAAGCGCTGCGCAAAACAGTGCTATTTTTCAAGATAAGCTCAACCACGCCAGTTTGATTGACGGCGCAATGCACTCAAATGCCGCATTGATCCGCTTTAACCATAACGATTTAAAGCATTTACGTTCTCGGCTCGAAAAATCAAAAGCACACAATAAGCTAATTATTAGCGAAGGGGTGTTTTCGATGGATGGCGACACCGCCCCTATAAAAGAGTTGCTTGCTTTAGCTAAAGAGCACAATGCTTGGCTTATGATTGACGATGCACATGGTTTTGGTGCACTAGGTAAAACCGGTTTAGGTAGCTGTGAGTCATTATTAGATGAAGGCTTAGCACTTCCCGATATACTGGTTATTACTTTTGGAAAAGCAGTAGCAAGCAACGGAGCCTGTGTATTAGCAAATAACCAATTTATTAATTACATGCTGCAGTTTAACCGCGACTACACGTATTCAACCGCTATGTCGCCGCTTATGGCAGCGCTTACGCTTACGCGCTTACACGCCATTAAATGTGCAGATGTTAAACGCCAGCAGCTTAGTAGTAACATTGCTTTTTTTAAGCAGCTTTGTAAACAACACGCCATTGCGGTAATGGAGTCAAACACCGCTATTCAGCCCATTGTACTTGGCTGCGCTGAGCAAACGTTACACGCAGCACAAAGGCTTAAACAGCAGGGTATTTGGCTAACCGCTATTCGCCCACCCACGGTTGCGCATAATACCGCGCGGTTACGTGTAACCTTAACAGCGGCGCATACCCATGCAGATATAACAGCCCTTGTTGAACACTTAAAAGGCGCAATAGCATGATTGCGCAGGCTTTAGCTCATACCCACAGTAAGCAAGCTTTAAATAAAAAGCCCACGCTTTTACCTATAAATGGGGCTCCACAAAATAGTGCGCTTATACAAAGTGCTGAGCAAGTACGCCATCATACAGCGCTTAAAAAGGGGGCGAGTGATAAGTTTTCTAAAGCAGCTGAGCAATACAACAGCCATGCCAATGTACAAAAACAGGCAGCAAGCGATTTATTTAAATTAATAAACTCCCAGCCTTACAACCAAAATAAGCGCTGTGTAGATTTAGGAGCTGGCCCACTGGTTAATACCTCACAGCTAAGCAAGCAATACGGCCAAGTAATCGCGATAGATTTAAGCTTAAACATGCTTAAAAGCGCTGCATTAACTAACCCAAAAGTTTGCGCCGATATGGATAACCTGCCGCTACAAGCAAGCAGTATTGACGCCATATTTAGTAATTTTGCAGTGCAGTGGTCGGCTAATTTTGAAAAATTAATGCATACGCTTTATAAAAGCTTAAAGCCTGGCGGGCAGGCCTATATAAGTACCGTAGTGGCGGGCTCGCTTAACGAAATTAAAACAGCGTTTGCAGCGCTTGATAACCGTAGCCATATAAATACATTTAATACACACGCTTATATAAACCAGTCGGTCCAAAAGGCAGGGTTTAGTATTAATAGCTCACAAAAAGTAATTTATACCGATTGTTATTCAAGCCCGTTAAAAGCCATTAAATCTATTAAAGCCATTGGTGCTACAACGCAAAATCATGCTAATTCACGCCAAGGGCTATTAACTAAGTCGGCGCTACAACGGGTATGCAATGCGTATCCGCTTTTAAACAATCAAGCGTGTGTATCTTACCATGTGGTATTGTTATCATTACAAAAAAGCCATGAGTAGCTAATATTAAAATTAATCAAGGCAGTAAAATGAAAGAATTTTTTATTACCGGTACCGACACCGACGCCGGAAAAACCCACGTGACTAGTTTGCTATTAAAGCTACTTGCCCAACATAAAAAAAACGCAATTGGCTTTAAGCCGCTTGCCGCAGGCTGCGAAATGGCGTTTGATCAGCTAGTAAATGCTGATGCACTAATGCTAATGGAAAGCGCCACGGTAAGTGCCAAATACGATGTAATAAACCCCTTTGCCTTTGCGCCGCCTATTGCGCCGCACATAGCCGCAGAGCAAGTAGGGGTTAATATTACGCTCGATAAACTAAGCACAGCGTACTCAACACTTAAACAACAAGGTGCCGATTACCACCTAACCGAAGGCGCTGGTGGCTGGGCACTGCCAATTAATAACACCGATTATTTATACGACTGGGTTAAGGCCGAGCAACTACCCGTAATTTTAGTAGTAGGCATGAAACTAGGCTGTTTAAACCATGCTTTACTTACCGCTGCCCATATGCAAAGTTTAGGCATTAATTGTGTGGGCTGGATTGCCAACCAAGTAGACCCAAATATGGACGAATACCAAGCTAACCTTGATTCGTTAAAAGCACGCTTGCCATTTCCTATTTTGGCTATAAGCCCATACAGCGAGCAAACCCCTAAACTGCAAATATACAAAACCTTACTTAATACCCTCAATATACAGAGCTAATTGTGGCTGCTTTGCGTTTTTAAATGCAAAGCAGTTTTTATATTAAATACATGAGCTTATTAATTGTATTTACGCCTTGAAATTACCCCCTTTAGTACACATATTACAAATTAAAGCTATTGTTACTAAGGAAATAAACCGCTACATGACGCACCCATACATTAAACGCTTCGCTCAAAACACACAGGTAACGGGGGAACCCGAGGTAAAGCCAAGTGCTCAGCCTAAAACCCGTGTGGGCATTTTAGGTGGCGGCACAGCAGGGGCAACAATAGCTATTCGATTGGCAGCGCTAGGGATTCAGACCACTATTTTTGAGAAAAAAAAGTCACTTATAGATGGCCCACCTATGTGCCATTTACACGCTGGTGGTAATTTATACCGTGAAATACCAGACGAAGACTGCATAGATTTACTCAAGCAATGTATCGATATTTTACGCCTATACCCCTACACCATAGACGTACGCCCAACCGTGTTTGCAGTGCCAACGCGCGATGACGACTCACCCGATGATTTACTACCACGATTAAATAAAATCACCAACGCGTATAAAGAGTTAGTTGAGCAAGACCCTAATAACAAAGTACTTGGCGAGCCCGACAATTACTACCAGCTGTATAGTCACGAGCAAATGATAGCGCTGAGTAAAAAAGAGCAGGTTAGTGAGCCTAAAACGCTAGATGAGTGGATGATCCCCGTTGCTAAGCACCTAAACTTAAACAAAGTAAAATACCCGCTAATTGTTGCTCAAGAATACGGGTGGAATATTTTTAGGTTATCGGCCAGCGCCCAACTTGCGCTTGCCCAGTACGAACACGCTAATGTACTTACCAGCACAGAGGTAAAGCAAGTTAGCCAAGCTGAGCAAACCAGTGCCAATAACCAATCGCCAACTTGGAACATTGAATACCAAAATAACCAAAGCGATACTACGCAAACAGTAGAGGTAGACTACCTTATTAATGCCTGCGGCTTTCAAACCGGTATTGTAGATGACATGGTAGGCGTAGAGGCCAAACGTATGGTCGAATTTAAAGCCTCTTACATTACGCATTGGCAAGGCGCTGGCGGGCAAATTCCAGAAATTATTATTTATGGTAACCGTGGTACGCCAGAAGGTATGGCACAGCTAACGCCTTATCCTAATGGCTATTATCAAATTCATGGTATGACCAACTCAATTACCTTGTTTAACGATGGCCTAGCCGATACCAACGAGCAAAGTGCACAGCCGCAATTGCCAGCTAAATATTTAAATTACATAAACAATGGGTGGGATCAGCAGGTACTAAAAGCACGTAGCCAAAAAGCCATTGATTATGTAGCCGAGTTTGTTCCGGCATTTAAAAACGCCAACACGCAAAACAATGCCTTGTTTGGTGGCCAGCAAATCCCAGGAGAAGACGACACCTTGCGCGTCGCAGATGTTAGCCTATATTCGCATATTAGCTACGCACGTGCCGAAAACGTAAAAGCGTCATCTACCTTAATCGCTGCTGATGAAATAGTGGCTGAATTTACTAAACTTGGCCTAATAAGCGACGATGCGCACATAAATGAGCATCGTACTCATCACCAGTGGACGTATCTTCAACAACACAACCATGCAGATATAACCAAGGTGGCACAATTACTCGCAAAAGAGCGCGGCTTTCCTACAGATATGGCAACAATTAATAATTGCATTACAAGTAGCGGCATAACTAGCAACTAATTGTTTTTATTGGTGTAACGAGGTTTAATAACTACGTTACGCCACACTTTACTCTCTATTTAAACTCCCCAAAAAATTTATTAATAAACCTGCAAATAACCCTTGCGTTATGACATAGTTTGTCACAGAATAGCCTCAATGCTATGACATAGTGTGTCATAGCGTAATGATTGCTTTAACCTAAATTTATTTTATGTTCGGTGATCAAACCTATTTTTGTGAGGACAATATGAAACGTATATTTTTGTTTTTATTAACTAACCTAGCGGTTATGTTGGTATTAGGTGTAGTGCTTTCAATAATAATGAGCGCGCTGGGTTTAAGCCATCGTAGCCTTGGCGGTATATTACTTATAGCCTCTGTATTTGGCTTTGGTGGCTCGTTTATTTCGTTATTTATGTCTAAGTGGATTGCTAAAAAATCAACAGGCGCACAGGTAATTACTCAACCGCGCAACGAAACCGAGCACTGGCTTGTACAAACTGTATCAGCACAAGCTCAAAAAGCAGGTATAAAAATGCCTGAAGTAGCAATTTACGACAGCCCAGAAATGAACGCCTTTGCAACTGGCCCAAGCAAAAACAACTCGATGGTGGCGGTAAGCACAGGGTTATTACATAACATGAATCAAGACCAAGCCGAGGCCGTACTTGCCCACGAAGTATCGCACGTTGCTAATGGCGACATGGTAACGCTTACGCTAATACAAGGCGTGGTAAATACCTTTGTAATATTTGCCGCAAAAGTACTGGCAGGCATAGTTGATAACTTTTTAAATGGCGATGAAGAAGAGGGCGGTAGTAGCTGGTCTTACTTTTTATTCGACATGTTATTCCAAGTTGTATTTGGTGTGCTTGCAAGCATAGTGGTAGCAAGTTACAGCCGTAAGCGTGAATTTGCAGCCGACAGCGGCGCAGCTAAATTAGTAGGTGCAGACAAAATGCGCTCAGCGCTTGAGCGATTAAAGCAAAACCACCCGTCGCAACTACAAGGCTCAATGATGGCCTTTGGTATAGCAAGTGGAAAAGGGATGGCTGAACTGTTTTCATCTCACCCACCGCTTGATGCGCGAATAGACGCCCTGCGTAAATAAGCTAACTCTTATTTAAAAACACAAAAGCCAGCTAATTAGCTGGCTTTTTAGTATGTGATAACTGGTTTATCAAGCGTTAAAGTTATTTACCAAAAATAATATCGGTAATGCCCTCAGGTGAGAGTATTTCAATCCAGTAGCCGTCAGGGTCTTTTATAAATGCTAAGCCCTTCATTGAACCATCATCTGGCTTTTTGACAAATTCTACATCGTACTTTGCAAAGCGCTCACTGGCTGCGTAAACATCTGGCACGCTAATACCAATATGGCCAAAGCCTTTAGGCTCTTGGTTACCGCTGTGGTAGCCCTCAAAGCTGTCGTCGTCTTCTGTACCCCAGTTATGGGTAAGCTCGATTAGTGCAGGGCGACCAAATACCCATTTAGCTTTGGTTTTATCATCACCTTGAGGCTGCTCTGGCTCGTAGCCTAAAAAGTACAGCGTAAACTTCATTTCAGGAAAGTCATACTTACCTAACAGCTTCATACCTAATACATTTTGATAAAATTCGAGCGACGGTTTGGGATCTTTAATACGCAACATAGTTTGCTGCATCACATAGCCTTTAGTGGCCTGTTCAATTTGCTCTGGCGATTCGTTATAGCTAGACATGGTGATCCTTTGTATAAATTAAGAAGCGAAAACTTAGATATAATGCTTAAGTTATCATAATCAACCATCGTCTAAATTTAAACTGCCCTGAGCATAAAAGAGTGATGCAAATAGTCAGTGAAGCTTAATATCATTTATCATTAATGCGCCCCATGTAGTTTCATCGCTACAGCCATTTATTTCTGAGCTTATAAACATACACCCATACCCATTGGCTTCTGTTTTTTGAATTTCTGTGTAAACACTAGCACCATCATCAGATAACCAAGTAGTGGTGCGTTCACGGCCATAAGGTAATATAAGAGGAATAGGAATGATTGGCGAAATTATAACACCCACCCATTTAAAGCCATCTCCATACTTAACTTGTTTAACGGCGGTGCCTTTAACTGGCTTTTGGCCTGAACTATATGTTTCAACGTGCACTAAATCGTAAGAAACACACCCTTGTACCAGTATTAATACTCCGATAACTATCGCTTTTTTAATTAATTTCAAGATAAATCCCTTTATAACGTTATTGAGCAAAGAAAACTGTTAATTTGTACCTAAAATGATAATCACATTATCCTTTGAAAAAGTAAACTTATAACTCCATATCGGTTACTTTGAATACTTGTGTAATACGTAGGTACCTATGCCGATAAACAAAGTACGATGCTAAGTAAAATTAAGTTTGTAAAACAATTAGCAAAATAAAATAGGGCGCTTTATTCATCGTTATTTAACTATGTGCAATGTAGGGTTTAATTAACTATTGCAGGAACTACTTACAGTAAGTAAATAACGCATATAAAGGAGTAACTATGTTTTTTGATGATATGCAGGGCTTAATACGCGTACTTATTATTGGCGTGCTGGGTTATGTAGCGCTGGTGTTTTGGCTGCGTATATCGGGTAAGCGTACGCTTTCTAAATGGAACGTGTTTGATTTTATTGTCACTATTGCGCTGGGCTCTATTTTAGCCTCGGTGATCATTACAAAAAGCGTTGCGCTGCTAGAGGGCATGCTCGCGTTTGTTGTACTAATAGGGCTGCAATATTTTATTACGTGGCTAAGTGTGCGCTCATCTAAATTTGCTTCGCTTATAAAAGCAGAGCCCACGCTATTGCTGAGTAATGGTGAATACTGCACGGCGGCACTTAAATCGCAGCGGGTAACTAAATCCGAAATTCGTGCTGCTATTCGTGGTGCGGGTATATTAGCCATAGAAGATGTAGCCGCTGTAGTGCTAGAAACCGACGGCAGTTTTAGCGTACTAAAGCAAAATAACAGTGGGTTAAAAACCGCGTTAAGTGATGTAAGCGAGCAATAAAGTAAGGCGCTATTACTTATACTTATATTAATTAAGGCAGGTTTAATACCTGCCTTAAATTGTATTAAAGCCTAATTTATTTAGCGTGCTGCTCTAACAAACTAAAGGTAGGTAAACGCCACTTAAAGCGAATTGAGGCCATACGTATTAAGTAGCCTGCAACAAGGCTTACAATAATGCTGATGTTGTCATCAATATTGTAATGGTGCAGTGCCAAGAATAAGCAAGCAACAAGTAACGATACACTCGCGTATAGCTCGTTATGTAGTACTAAAGGCGCTTGGCGACATATTAAGTCGCGCAGTAACCCACCAAATACACCGGTTACAACCGCAGCCACTACACAAATACCATAGTGCAAGCCCATATTTAGCCCCACTTGGCAGCCAATAATGCTAAACGCCGCAAGCCCTAGCGCATCTAAGCGCATAAAAATGCCTTTAAATTTAACCACCCACTTAGCAAGCCAGGTAGTCACAATACCCGCTATACAAGTAATTAATAAATACTCTGGGTGCTGTACCCAGGTAAGTGGGTAATTGCCAAGTAAAATATCTCGCACGCTGCCACCACCAATTGCTGTAGCACTAGCAACCAATACAACGCCAAACCAATCCATTTTCATTCGCCCAGCGCTAAGTGCGCCGGTCATGGCTTCTGCGGTAATACCAATAATATAAACAACGGTTAATAGCATGAGATAATCACTTGAAAATTGCACGTAAAAATAAGGTGTGGATTGTATAGATAAATTAAGTAAATAACGAATGAAAAATAACACTATAAACGCTTAATTCAGATAGAAATAACTAATAACAAAACCGAGTGTAAACAATCTGTTAAGCTAATCGCTTTGCAAAAGTTAGCAGTCGTAGAATAAAGGACAAACGGCCGTAATTTATAAAATAAAACAGGCTGTTTTTTGCTGCTTTTTTAAAGCTCAAAGCTCGGTATTTTCCCTATACGGTTAAGTGTTTTGGCAGCTAGTTGGCGTGTTTAAATTAACCTAATATGAATATTTGGTTGCGTGGTAGCAATTTAGGAACGTATACTAACGATTCTTAACTTAAATGGAATTTGCGTAATCGCAGCTTAATTAGCACAGGTAAATACATGAACAAAGGATTGTTAAAAGCGTGGAATGACGAAAAGGGTTTTGGTTTTATTAAATCAGACACCCAATCGCACGACACCTTTATACACATTTCAGCGCTCAAACATATGAGCCGCAAGCCAAAAGTGGGCGACACCATCTATTTTGAAGTTGCTACACAGCCCGATGGCAAAACCAAAGCCGTTAATTGCCGAATAGAAGGCGTAGCTGCACTTAAAGTTACGCCTAAAAAATCAAACCATCATCGTGTTGCTAAATCTAATTTTACCGATAGTTTTTTAGGCAAAGTCGCGTCAATTAGCATTATCGCCGTACTTGGTTTTGTCGCAGTAAATAAATACACCCATTATAAAAGTAACGAGCAATTTAATAGCCAAACTCCTGTTATTACCAACGCCGATTTAGCCAGCTTTGATGAGCAATACCCAAAAAGCGTTATTCCAAAAAACACACAAAATTTTACCTGTGATGGCAGGCAGCACTGTAGCCAAATGACTTCACGTGCAGAGGCGGTATTTTTTATTAATAACTGCCCGAACACAAAAATGGATGGCGATAGAGATGGCGACCCTTGTGAGAGGGATTCACGGTTCCAAGATGAGTGGTAATTTTAGAAACCGATTAGTTAAAAGTTAAATTTAAGATGGGTTTTACCGTGCACTGTATAAAATACAGTGGTGCGCAATTTATCTCATAACATTATTAAAAGGCGTTATGGGGTTAAATAATGAAGGCCAATAAATAACCCTTGTAGTTAGTTCTTACTAGTTGTTTAGTGTAAATATCGAACAATGTAATATACGCCGTTTTTGGGTGTCATAACCCTCCAAAGTGGGATTCAATAAACTGTTAGCTGTTTCCGTATTTGACATAGGTAGGTGATGGAAAATTTTATACTAGAAATGGATAAAGGAGAGCTACATGTTCATCTTAATGGGCTTGTCAGTTCGGAACTTGTAATCAAATTACTTAATAATAATATAATTGATATTCCACAAGGCTTTGACCTTGAAAAAGACCTCAATATCATAAAACCAGCTAAGAGTTTATCTTCATACCTCAAACCTTGGGAGCTATTAAGGTTTGTTCCTAAAAGCAGAGCAGATTTAACCTTGATTGTATTTGATGCATTTGAAAATCTAAGAAAGAGTAATGTGAGATTTGTAGAACTACGAAATAGTGTTTTATATATAGCTTTGCTTAATGAAGTAAATGTCGATGTAGCAATGGCATGGTTATTAGAAGATGTCTCAAGAGCATCTGAATTTTACGATATTAAGGCTGGCCTAATTCTTACGGTTACTAGAGGGGACTACTCACTAGAACAACTCCGATCACTGTTGAACGCTTATATCAAGTTAGGAAAGCCTGATTTAATTGTTGGTTTAGACCTTGCTGGAAATGAAGACATTAACGTTTCTAGCGCACTAGCGTATGAGTTTGTTCGTGCTAAAACTGAATTTGGGCTGAAAATAACCATTCATGCAGGTGAAACAGGAAACTTTGAAAACATAGTGATAGCTGTTAATGACTTTAAAGCTAATCGAATTGGTCATGGAACGGCTGCAATAAAATCCCAACCAACGTTGGAACTACTCAAAGAGAAAGACATATGCGTCGAAGTTTGTCCAATAAGTAATAGATTAACAAATGCAGTAGGTGAGAGAGAATCACATCCTGTAATTGAGTTTATAAATAATGAGGTGCCCTTTGTTATATGCTCAGACAACCCTTCCATTCACAGGTCCAGCATAACTCAAGATTATATTGAATTTTATCGTGAAACAAAGAGTTCATTACACATTAAAAATATGCTGGAGATACAAAAAAAATATAGCTTCATAAAAGGATTGTCATGCAAATAAGGTTTGTTTCAAAAAATGATTTCAAAGTGGCTGAAGTTCAAAAAATATTAGAGGGGACTGGTGTAACAATTGTTGCTGCAAAGCACTCAATTAACGAAATACAAACAGAGAATGTAAATGAATTAGTTAAAGATAAACTGTTAAAAGCATTCAAGAAAGTTGGACGTCCTGTTTTTGTAGAACATACTGGTCTTTATATAGACAGTTTGAATGGATTTCCCGGTGGCTTAACACAAATATTTTGGGATAAATTAAATGCAGATAAATTTTCGTCCTTACTAGGAAACGGAGACAATCTTGGGCTAGTTGCTAAAACAATTATAGGTTACTGCGATGCTAAAAAAATGTATTTTTTTGAAGGTGCAATAAAAGGCACTATATCTCCAGAACCAAAAGGAGATAGAAGCTTCCAATGGGATTGCATATTTATACCTGAAGGTGAAACAGAAACATTTGCTGAAATGGGTGATAAGAAAAATGAAATTTCAATGCGGAAAATCGCTTTTGATGAATTTAAAGTTTTTTTAGAAAGGAATAAAAAATAATGGAGCAACTGTTAAGGTCATTTAAAGAAGGCAATGTCATACTTTTTGTTGGCGCTGGCGTATCTATGAATCTTGGTTTGCCATCATGGGATTCACTAATTGATAAAATCGCTGAAGACTTGGATTATGACCCTGAGATTTATAAGACATTTGGCGACCATTTAGCTTTAGCTGAATATTACCGTTTGAAAAAGGGAAGTATTGGCCCATTAAGAAGCTGGATGGATAGAAATTGGCATACATCAAAGATTGACGTTTCGAAATCAAAAGTTCATGAAAATATAGCTAAAGCTGAATTTCCAATAATTTATACTACAAATTATGATCGTTGGTTAGAGTATGCCCTAGATCATCATGAAAAACCTTATACTAAAATATCTTCTGTTGCAGACCTTACAAAAGTAGATAGTAATAGTACCCAAATCATCAAGTTTCACGGAGATTTTGATGATGATAAATCAATCGTGTTAGATGAAACTAGCTATTTTGAGCGACTAGGTTTCGAAACCCCTTTGGACATTAAATTGAGGGCAGATGTATTGGGTAAATCAGTATTATTTATTGGGTATAGTTTAGCTGATATAAATATTCGATTTCTATTCTATAAATTGTCGATGCTTTGGAAAGCCCACCACCTTGGCGAAGCGCAACCCAAATCATATGTATTCTCGCCAAAACCGAACCCAGTCCAAGAACGAATTCTAGAGCAATGGGGCATTGAAATGCTTTCATCTGATATTGAAAATCCAGGTGAAGCATTAGAGGACTTCCTAAGCAAACTTACAGACCATAAATAAGAAGGAAATTGAAAGTACTGAAGTATTGGTTAGATTTATCTTTGCTACACATTTTGACCAAGTATTTTAATCCGTTTATTTCGGCGTTAGGTAATAACATTGGAGTTACTCAAGTGGACATTATTAATATTATATTTATTGCTTTAGGTGGTGCAGCTTCAGCATTAGTTGTGGTTGGGTTTCTAGGTCAAAAACTTGTCTCTTTTTGGTTTAGTCGTGAATTAGAAGCTTATAAAGGTTGTGTTGTGCGAGAGAATAATGAAACTTTAGAAACTCTAAAGACTGATTTACAGCTACTGCTACGCGCAGAAGAAAGGACTGTAAATCTTGAGCTAACAATGGATAAGTATAGAGGACCCTTAGTACATTCTGCGTATGATTTACAAAGTCGAATTTTTAATTTGGTTAAGCAAAATGTTGTGGATTTGTATTTTTTCGAGGGACTAGGAGATGGTACTGAGAAAGAGTATTTCCTTAAAAATACTATGTATGTAATGGCTCAATATTTTGCTTGGACAGAGATTATCCGAAAAGAAATTCAGTTCATTGAGTTCAGCGATATAAATACGTCTCAAAAACTATCTAGTTTACAAGATGAAATATACTCAATTTTGCAATTTACTACGCAAGATGACTCTTTAAATATCTGGGCTGGGGAACAAAGAGGCATTGGCGAACTTATGCTACAAGAGAAAGATTCTTGCTATACATGTATCGGTTATTCTCAGTTTCTAAAATTAGTCAAACAAGGTGAAGAGCCTTTATTAAGTCAGCTAGAAACTAAAATTGAATGTTACTTAAATTCACGAGATCGTTCTTCGGTTCGCTTGATAAAGTTACAAAATGCTTTAATCGACCTGTTAGAGTTTCTTGATCCTGATTATGTGCGGTTTCCTAAGGGTAAACGCACAAAAATTACCTAACCGGGAATGAATTACCAGAATTACCAGTGACACCCATCCTAAATTTTGCTCTTTTCAAAATTTATGATTACGTTTTAGTTAGAAAGCAAAAGGTGTCACCCATTAGAAAGTTCCGGTC
>NZ_DJHW01000012.1:0-325 GCF_002433295.1 Pseudoalteromonas sp. UBA6610
TCTCCGACCTGCGAGCGCAAATACTGGGATTGTATTTCGTCGTGTCGACCTTGATCCGGTTGTTGATTTTGAAACAACGCCTGAAGCCGTTGGTGATACGCAATTGTGTACCTGTTTAATAAACAAAGATGGTGTTCGCTTATCAACTACTGAGCATTTAATTGCAGCTGTTGCGGCAATGGGGATCGACAATCTGATTGTTGAACTTGATAGCTCAGAAGTACCAATAATGGATGGTAGTGCATTACCATTCATTTATTTATTACAAAAAGGTGGCATTGAAGAGCAAAATGTCGCGAAGCGCTTTATTCGTATAAAAGAAAAA
>NZ_DJHW01000012.1:644-6404 GCF_002433295.1 Pseudoalteromonas sp. UBA6610
CGCTTTATTCGTATAAAAGAAAAAGTACGTATTGAAGAAGGCGATAAATGGGCCGAAGTAGAACCTTACGACGGATTCCATATCGACTTTGAGATTGCCTTTGATCACCCTGCAATCAATGAAAGCCGCCAACGCATTGGCTTAGATATTACTGCACAAAGCTTTACTGAAGAAATTAGCCGTGCGCGTACTTTTGGCTTTATGAAAGACATTGAATACATGCATGCTAATAACCTTGCACTAGGTGGTAGCATGGATAGCGCAGTGGTACTTGATGAATTTAAAGTTTTAAATCCGAACGGTCTGCGTTACTCAGACGAGTTCGTCAAGCATAAGATACTAGACTGTGTAGGTGACATGTTTATGACAGGTCATAACCTTTTAGGTAAAGTAACTGCATTTAAATCAGGCCATGATTTAAACAACAAGCTACTACGCAAAATTATGGCAACTGAGTCAGCATGGGAGTGGGCAACCTTTGAAACGCCTGTCTCGATGCCTGCACCCGGTCTTGAATTAGCAAACGCCTAATCAGTTAATCGCTTACATACAGTTATAAAAAATGACGCTTATTAGCGTCATTTTTTTTGGCTGTTTGTCAGCATAATCAGTCAGGTATTACAGACCTAAAATGGTTTGTAACTGTTTTAACTCAGTGACTTGATACGTTGGCTTAATACCTTCAGGTAAGATTACCCCTGGGTGCTGTAACCAGCAGGTGTCTATGCCTGCATTTCGTCCACCAAGAATATCACTGCTGGCGGTATCACCTACCATTAAAATTTGCTCTTTCGGTGGATTCCCCATTAAATTAAAGGTGTGCTCAAATATCTCTTTTGCAGGTTTAGCTATACCTACTTTTTCAGAAATTACCAGCCAATCGAACATATCTTGCAGCCCAGTATGTGCTAAGCGACGTGCTTGTAGCTGAGAAAAGCCATTGGTGATAATGCCTAACTTGGCATGAGGTTTGAGGGCGTTTAATAATTCAACCGCACCGGGTAAAGGCATGCAAATTTCAGCCATTGCCGATAAAAAATCATCATTGAGCTGCTGGGCTGGTACATCAAGTTTATTTGCCAGCTCACTAAAACGAGTTACTTGCAGGTGGTTTGCGGTAATTTCGTTATTTTGATAGGCAATCCATAATGGCTTATTGGTATTTTGGTAATGATCATAATCTGCCTTGGTAAAATCCATGTCATAAGCTGCCAACATTTTTTGTAAGCCAGCAAAGGCATTAAAGCTAAATAAGGTTTCGTCGGCATCAAATAATACGTAGTTATACTTCATTAAAACATCCGTTATTGATTATATAAAGTGGGATTAAGAAAAGGCGCCATGGCGAGAGTCAGCGCTTGAGTATAGGTACTTTCTCGTGTTGCATGATGATCAGTTAATAAACCAATAGCACCCCCTTGCTGCTTGATATTGGTGGTATTAAAAGCCTTATCCATCACGTCTCCGAGCTCTTCACCTTGCAGCAATGCTTTATAAAAAACCGAAGGCAAAGGTAAGTTACTGCTTCGGCCTGTAACTTGCTGTGCGCCGTCATCAATAACAACATAGGCAAAGGTTGCTGCACCATAGCTAAATTGCGCTGCGCCACCTTCCATCGCTATGTAGTAGTCTGCTTGATGCTGTGCTTTACAGTAGTTAACTCGGTTTTGTGCACCCAAACACGTCTGCTCTTCGCCTATAGGTTGATCGGGTACATCAGAGGGGGCGTGAACGCCACCACATTCAATTACCTGCTCGGGAAAATACATCGCAAAAATGTGTTTAGCGGCATTTACTTTTACTGGGTTTTTAGACCCGACAATAATTTTAATAGCTTGCGACATACTGCTCTCATCATACTTAAAATCAGCAGTGTACGTGAGTTAGACTAAACAAAAAAGAGCAGAATGTATTTGCGATCACTTGATAAAAGAGGTGGCCAATTTCATAAGATCATCACATGTTGTTAGATCTTATGAACCAAGTACTCTCTAAGAAATGAGCGATACACTTAAATAGGAATTTCAGGTGGGGCTAATTTTGCTAAGGCGCGCTTTTTCAAAATAATATCTTTGATCAGTGGCGTAAGCACTAGTTCCATTGCCAGTCCCATTTTGCCACCGGGCACTACAAGCGTATTGATCCGCGACATAAAGCTGCCTTCAATCATGCGTAAATAATACGGGAAATCAACGTCATCAATGCCCCTAAAGCGAATAACTACAAAGCTTTCATCAAGGGATGGGATATCTTTAGCGCTAAATGGATTAGAAGTATCAACGGTTGGCACTCGTTGAAAGTTAATATGGGTACGTGAAAATTGCGGCGTTATATGATTAATGTAGTCATCCATACTGCGCACAATCGAGTCCATTACTTTTTCACGAGAATGACCGCGTTCTGAGGTATCGCGAATAAGCTTTTGGATCCACTCAAGGTTAATAATTGGCACCATGCCTATAAGTAAATCAACATGCTTAGCAACATCATGATCTTCGTCGACCACGCCGCCATGTAAGCCTTCGTAAAACATTAAATCTGTGTTTTGCTCAAGCTCTTGCCAAGGAGTAAATGTTCCTGGTAACTGGTTATAAGGCACGGCTTCATCAAAGGTATGTAAATAACGACGCAGTTTACCTTCGCCTGTTTCACCATACTTAGTAAATAAGTCTTCTAATGCACCAAAGTCATTGGCTTCTCGGCCAAAATAACTGATATGTTTACTTTCTTGTTGGGCTTCTCGAATTTTTTTGTCCATTTCAGGACGTGTATAGCGATGAAAGCTATCACCTTCAATAAATGCAGCATTGATGTCGAGGCTGCGGAAAATATGCTTCACGGCATTGGTGGTGGTTGTAGTGCCTGCTCCAGATGAGCCGGTGATTGCAATAATAGGGTGTTTAGCTGACATGTTTGTTCTCTTTTTTATGACCCGTTAGTTATAAAGACCTTACTAAGCTAGGTCAAGTGACGTCATCAGTAAATAACGTTATCATGAGGTGCTTAAAATTAAAACGAGAGAAAGCATGAAACTGATCAAACCGTTGTTAGGGCTAATAACAATTAATGCTTTAACATTAGGCGTTGCCCAAGCAAATATGCCTAAAAGTCAAATACTACTTGCCGATTTAAATACCCCGCATGGCATACGCGTAAGCATTGTTAGTGATAAAACCAGCTACAACAATCAGCCCCATTTAACCGATACGGGCCTTTATTATACGCGTGAGGTAATCAGTAATAAGCAGAGCCAAACTGATATTGCACGTTATGATTTATCATCAAAACAAACCTCTATGATCACAAATACAGCTGTAAGTGAGTATTCGCCAACAGTAACACCGAGTGGCGATAGTTTATCTGCCATCGTGGTTGAGGAAGATGGCAAACAAAAACTATGGCAATATCCGCTGAGTACAGAGCAGGCACCAAGTCGTATTTTTGATTGGATTGAGCCTGTGGGCTATCACGCTTGGGGAAATAACAACGATTTAGTAATGTTTATTTTAGGCGAGCCACATACATTACAATATACCTCGGTTGTTGCGGCTAAAGGTGAGGTTGTAGCAAATAACATTGGTCGTACACTTATTTATAATAAAGCGCAGAGGGAATTTTTATTTAGTCATAGTAAGAATGGCCAGCATCACTTAGCCCGTTTGGAACCACAAACCAAGCGGGTGAGCAACATACTTAGGCTGCCAAACCAAGTACAAGACTTCATCTTAAAAGATGAAAATACCATTGCTTACGCAATTAAAAACCGTATCTATCAACGAAAACTAACAGCAGGTTCTGACATATCGCAATGGCTTGATTTAAGCCAATATTGCGATACTGAAATTAGCCGGTTAAGTTATAAAAACCAGCAATTAGCGTTTGTATGTAGTGTTAAATAAACAATAAATTTCGGACTTTCACTCATGCATGAGTTAGTCTGACCCCCTATTAAATAAAAAGGAAAGTCACGTGGCATTTAGCGCAGACGAGTTAACAGAGCAGCTGATAAAACTAGAGTGTAGAAGTAACTTTAAAATAAAAAACATTGCTGAGTATATGCTAGCAAACTCTAAAGAAGCGTTTTACACCCATGCCGAAACGGGGAAAGGTAAAATTGTGATCCGCCCTGCATTTGAAGTGTTTAGTGATGACTTTACTGATATTGATGGGGTTGTGCGTACTCAAGGTTATTTTCATAGCAGTGAAATGACCCGTTTTCCCACTCGTATTTATAAAAGCGCACAGCCTATTCATTATGGTGTCGCTTTTAAAATTAACTCTGAACAAGCGGCAAAAGAGTTTATAGCTAAGCTAACCATGATTATTGGTGGTTAATAGAATGGTGCAGGGCTAAAGGCAAAAGGTGCAAGATAAAATCTTCAACCTTTAACCTTATATGGACTCCCTAAAGTAATCAATAAACATTCTGTACATAACAAGGTTTAGATGCGCACTTATATACGGGCTATTATTGAGGAGCTACCTCTGCCTCTTTGATGTTTTCGCACCAGCAAACTAATTCTTTGACGCGGCATACGTAAAGCTGCCTAAGGTTAAAACTAGTTGTTGCTGGTCGGTCTAACCTGTTTTACATCGCTCTTATTGATTGCCTATTCTTTTAATTCTGTTATCCGTTATGGCTCTTTTCTATGCCGCTATTGCGGTTGCTTTGTAATTTGTATTATTTTTGATTAACGCATAGGTTGTTCTTACATTTTTGTTTGCCAGCGCTATAGCCGCTACTTTTTTACCCCGCCTTTGTATTATCCCTTTTAGCCATACCTCTTTTTGCGTCCTAGCCTCACGTTTATCTACCCTCGCAATGACCGCTAATGCACCTTGGTATAACGTACTCCGCAATCGTTTATCCGCACTGTATTTGGCTATATGACCAATGACTTCTTTACCACCAGAGCTGTGCTGTTTTGGTGTTAAGCCGATACTGGCAGATGCAGCGCGACCATTTTTAAATATAGCAGGTTGCCCTAGCCTTATGGTTAAGCCTATAGCGCTTAATGGCCCCACACCTTCTAGCATCATTAATTTTTGGCACGTTTCATTATTTTTAACCTCGGCTTCTAGCTTTTTATCGAGATCGGCTATGTATTCAATATGTGTTTTTAGCATTTCAAATGCCATCGCTATGGACTGCCTAAACATTCCTGGCAAGCCATTTTCAGCATCTTCTAATATATCGGGTAACTTCGCTTTTAAATGAGCAATCCCTTTTGCTATGGTAATGCCAAACTCACTTAAGAGACTTCTTATTTGATTTGAACATGAACGGCGTTGAGATACTGCAAGTTCACGCATTCGGTCAACCGACTGTAGTGCTTGCTCTTCAGTGTTAAGAATGCGCGTGCTGGGAACATGAGGCTGTAAGGCTGCAATACTAATTGCTAACGCATCATTTTTGTCGGTTTTTTGCTTTGTTAGAAAGGCTTTAACAGTGCGCGCATGCATGGGTTTTACCGCATGGCCACATTCCATGGCGTAACGACACCAATAATGTGAAGTAGCGCATGACTCCATAGCGGCTAGGCTTGCTTTTTCTTTGCGTAAAATTTCTTGTAATTTCCTCCGGCTAACAGCTTTGTTGTAAATAACTTTCCCATTATGGTCAGTTTTACAAACTTGAAAAACTTCTTTTGCCAAATCAATAGCAAGTATATTACGATAACTCATGTATGGTCTCCTTGGTTTAGTTTTTGGTCGAATTAAAACCGTACTCCAATTATTGGGTGGGAGTCCATACATCTT
>NZ_DJHW01000001.1:0-35520 GCF_002433295.1 Pseudoalteromonas sp. UBA6610
TCTACTTTATCGGGGTCAGATCAAAACGCTAAAATTTTTAAAAGGATTTTGTATGTTACCAAAATGTCTGAATTGCCAAAAGAATATATCATTAGCTTGGTTTGTTGTTGCTCGTATGTCTACAAAATATAGGTGTACTGAATGCGGGGCGCTCCATGAATTTACCCAAAGGCATAAGCTGATTGGTATTATTGCTGTAATTCCTCTGATAATTTTAGTGAATATTTTAGAAACTATTATTCCATCTTCAGTATTAAGATTTGTATTTCTTTTAGCACTAGCAGTTACTGTAATGGTTTTTATACCTAAACAATATAAACTTTCAGATCATGATAATTTGAAAGAATAGGTTAGATGGGTTTGTGTAAACCCATCAAGCGTTTAACTATAGATTTTTAATGTGTGACTCTATCGCCCCAAATTTCTTCTAGGCGGTTATCGCGTCCGCAGCGCCAGCGGTAGGTATTGTAGCGTATGGGGTTATTTTTATAATAATCCTGATGGTAGCTTTCTTTACCTTTAATTGGGTAAAAAGTGCTGGCATTAAGTATAGGCGTTACCACTGTTTGATTTGGGAATTCTGCTATTACGGCTTGTTTGGTTTGCTCTGCTATTTTGCGCTCTTGCTCGTTAGCTACAAATATGGCGCTTAAATAACTTGGGCCTTTATCGCAAAATTGGCCTTTGGCATCAAAGGGATCAATATTTACCCAAAAATGATCAAGTATGCCTTTGTAGCTTACTATATCAGGGTCGTAAGTAATTTGTACTGCTTCATAATGGCCTTGATGGTTACCATTGTAGGTCGGGTTTTTAATTTTACCGCCGGTAAAACCCGATATAACATCTTTTACGCCTTTGAGCTTTTCAAAGTCGCTTTCCATACACCAAAAACATCCACCGGCTAAAACTGCTTTTTCGGTTTTGGCTGCATGTGAAAAGGTGCTAAACAAAATTGCGGCAGATGTTAATGCAAGCGTAAGTGATTTTTTCATAAAATAATCTACCCCTAGTATGAGTTTAAATACATATTCTTTATAACTAGACCTGCTAAGTGTTATTACTATTTCATTGTTTTTAGTAGGCTAACGTGAATATCGAAAAAGTAATATACGTAATGGTTTTTAATTAAGGCCATACGTACATTAGCTAACCTCTGTAGCACAATGTTGTATTATCAGAGTGTGTTTATTAAAGTGAAAGCATTGAGATAAAAGTAGCAGGTGTTAAATGAACCAGTTAACCGAAAAATCGATAAGTTGCCCGTATTGCGGCGAAAGTATAGAAGTATTATTAGACGCGGCAGATATTGGTGAGCAATACATAGAAGACTGCCAAGTATGTTGTAAGCCTATTTCGTTTGTTGTTTTTGAAGATGAAGACGAGTTAAAAGTAAATGTATACAGTGAAGACGATACGTTTTAATCCTTCGTTACTCTTTATATAGGTGGCTGCACAGTGGCAGCCACTACCGTTTATACACGGGTGCTAGCTATTGTTTTGATCTCGGGCTAATTGGTTTGGTAACAGCTCTTCTACTATTTCGCGAGCGGGGAGTGTATAACGTGTGCCGTCAAACATTACCGAGGTAAACTCGTTTATATTAGTAATGCCTGTTAGGGTCCAGCCCTCACCACGTTTAGGGCAGTATACGGTTGTGGTAGGTTGAATTACTTTAAAATCGTCGCTCATTATTGCTCTCAATATTGGCTATAAAGATAATGCTTGTGAATACGCTATGGTAAGTTAATAATGCTTAACCATAAAGCGCTATTTTAACTCCTGTATAAAATGTTTAAAACAACTCAGCTTGAACGCGTTACATTGCGTTTAATTACCCATAAGCATGCCCCGCAGTTATTTTCTATTTTGAATCACCCGCAAGTGAGCGAATTTAACGACTATAAAACCCCATTAAGTAAATGCCAAATTAAGCAATTAATACAAGACGATATTACCGCCTATTACGAAGGCGAAGTGATAAGAGTGGCTATTGAACATAATATAAATGGCAAACTTATGGGCACCTGCGGGCTTTATAATTTATCGCCTTGTAAAAGTAGGGCGTTTATTGGATTTGAGCTTGATCCTATGTATTGGGATGAGGGCATTATGTTTGAGGTAATTACCGGCTTTGTTAAAACACTTAAAGAGGCTATACCGCTAAACTACTTAGCGGCGCAGGTAAGTGCACATAATGCGCGTTCGCATAACTTATTAGTTAAATTAGGCTTTAGTTTGGGTGAGCATTCTATTTGGTATAAACACGTTTAGTACTGCATTAGTAATGTATTAGTGCTGCATTTACATTATACACGTTAGTAAATTTCATCATAAGAGGAACAAATGCAATATAAAAAATAGCCAATTTGGCTTATAGTTAAGCGTAAGCAAATGAATTTGTTACCCGAGTTTTTAAAACGTGTTCGCTTAACAAGGATTTTATATGCTAGAAAAACTATCTCAAGATGCCCTCGTTATTTGGGCCACTATTGACCCAATAGGGACTATGGCGCTTTTTGCTGCGCTCACTTCTCATTTAACTGATCAACAACGTCGTAAAACTGCTTTTAAAACTGTGCTATATGCAGGTGCTGTGTTACTTGGCTCTATTTTAATAGGGCAGCTTATTTTAAATGCGATGGGTATACGGCTGGTATCGTTTCAGTTAGGGGGCGGGATAATTTTATTTTTGTTTGGCCTACAAATGATATTTGGTAATGATTCAAATAAAGCAAAACAAGACCCAGGGCACGATATTGCAGTGTTTCCCCTTGCTATACCTGCTACCGCCACACCAGGGGCTATTTTAGCCGTTATATTACTTACCGATAATCACATTCACCCAATTACAACCCAAATAGGCACAGCGTTAATTACACTGGCAGTGTTGGGTGTAACCTTAATTTTGTTGTTGCTGTCGGGCAAAATTATAAAGCTAATTGGTATTGGCGGAGCGTCTATTTTAACGCGTGTGATGGGGATGATACTGGCTGCTTTTTCTGTAGAGCTGATAATGACTGCACTTGAAGTTAAGCAGTGGGTAACACTAGGGCCCTGATGAATCTTAAGGTTTGTTATAAAAAAGGCATGTACTGTATTTATATACAGTGCATGCCTTTTTGCTTATAATCGCTTTAATTAATACTTGTTTGCTAAGGCTAAAAAACTGACTTTACAACGCAATTAACTAAAGCAACAACCATTGCTGGTGGGTTTATAGCAAAAGAACACATCATACTAAATTGTTATTAAGTGCTTAACTTAGCTAAAGAGTGAAGGAGAATAAAAGTAGCCAATAAATAGGGGGTAATTGGCTACTTAGTGCGCTTTAGGTTTAACAAGAAGGGCGATAGCTACAACGGCGCTTAAAATACTGCATATTATAAATACGTTATGTTCACCCCCAGGTATGTATTCCATAAACGAGGTAAAAAACTGACCGGAGAACACAGCCATTGTGAAATACGATAAGTTACGTCCGCGTACATTTTCTGGGCTTAGCTCTACGGTCATGTGGTTTAAAAGAGGAATGCTAAAACCAAAGCCAATACCAATTAATAGCGCGCCTAATACTAATATCAATGTACTTGATTGCATAAAGCAAAGGTATGATAAACCAAAGGCAAAAAATGCGATTGCTAATACATTTTTCTCACTAAGGAGCTTAGTTGCTTTAGGCATAAATCCCGCTGTAAATACCGCAATTAACGATATAAAAGCCAATAGTTGGCCTATTTCTGATTCATTAAAATTTAGTGCGTGCAAGGTAATAGGTAAAAGCACAGTTGAGGTAAAAAATATGGTCATAGCTAGGGTTGATACTATATAAACCCCTTTAAGCGTTAATGCGTTTGAATTGCTCTTTTTTATTTGTTGAGTTTGCTCTGTGTTTTGGGCGTTTAATTGCTGCTTCCGGGGTACAAACATGAGCAACATAGCTAAAAATACCCAAGCAATTAAATACAAAGCAAGGGGTAATCCCCAATACATTGACGCTAAAACACCGCCTAAAAATAAAAATATAACGCCACCTAGCTCTATCGCCATGCCTTGTTTGGCAATCATATTCAGTCGGGCTTCGCCGCTGTACCACGTTGAAATTAATACGGTGCAACTTGCCATCACTATTGCTGTAATACCACCTAATGCAAAACGATTAATAAATACTAAGGTTGGGCCATGTAAAAAGTAGGCACATGCACCCACTAATCCGTATAAAAATAAACCTATTATAAGTAAAGGGTATGCGCCGTACTTGTCTATTAATCTTCCGGCTAGGGGGGCAAACACCACCGCACCTAAAGAAGGTAAAGTAATTAATAATACGCTGTTGCTTTGTATGCCTAAGCCATCAGCAATGGTAACTAAACCCGGCGCTAATAGGGTGCCAACCATTATGGTTAAGCTGGCAATACATAGTAGAGTAAAATTACCGGCGGTTTTGAGTGAACTCATTTTCTCTCCATTAATTTTCGGGTGAATTTATAAGTATGTTTACAGGCATTATTAATACGCAGCGCACACAGCTTTTATAAAGTGATATAACAAATAATAGCGATTGTTAACGCATTCATACATTTAAATTTTTTCATTATTTAACGTTTAAAATAAAAAAGCCCAGCATATAGCTGGGCTTTGTGTGTTGTTATGGTGGGAAATTAAAACTTGTATCTAAAACCAAATGCAATCCCGTCGTCTTCTGAGGCTTCCATTTGCGATTGCTGGTCTTTGTCTTCACTTTCAAAGTCGCTAAAATCTTTACGGGCTTCAGCGTAGGCAATGGTGTTTTCGTCAATTAAGTAATGAACACCAATCACAGCAAATTGACGTTTGAATACATCATTAGGATCGGTATTAAAGTTAGGTTGAATAACGTAATCGTCACCGGCATCTAAAATGTTATAAGCCACAAAAGGGCGCACATCATTATCAAAACGGTACGACATAAAGGTTTCTACACCAATAGAGTCTTTAATTAAGCGCCCAAGGTTATCGGTATCGTGGTTTTCACTTTTATTTATGTTAGCGGCAACGTATAAACCTGGTTTTTCAATGCTGCCCCACATTACACCCGCACCAAAAATTAAGTCTTCAACAGTTTGTGTTGTGCCATCGCCATATGTTACATCAAATTCACCACGGTTTACGCCTGCTGTTAACGTTAGCATGTCGGTTGCGTTATAAGTTACAGACCCACCAAAGGTGTAGTTAAATTCTACTTCTTGAGCTGCGCTGTCGCCATCATTCCACAGGGCTTCACACGCTTCTTCAGAAATGTCATCAACATCACAGGTATAAAATTCACTGTTTTTAAGTTGCGCTTGAACTGCAAAGCTAAAGTCGTTGTAGCTATTACGGTATTGAATTAGTTTATCACCACGGCCAGTACCATTTACTGCACCGTCGTCTTTATTGTATGTGTAAACACCCGCAGCATTACCATCCCATACAAAGCTGTTATTGGTGCCATAAACTACGTCGTACCACGCACCCCATTGTTTACCAATGGTAATTTGCCCGTACTTTTCGTGCGAAAGGCCTGCATAACCTAAACGGTTATATAAAAACTCATCTTGAATAGATTCAAAGCGGTTATTGTAAATAATATCGCTACTACCAACAGGGTTTACACCCCATTCAACTAGCGCTAGTGCCGACCAGTCTTTTTTAAGTTGGCGAGTAAAGCCAAAGTTTATACGCGATGTACCATTTACCACTTCGGTTTGGTTTTGCGTATTAATAACGCGCACATCAAGGTAACCACCTACTTTAATAGTGTTCTTTTCATCCTTATAGAGCTCTACTGCTGAAGCAGCTGGCGCAACTACTATGCTTGTTCCTAATAGTAGGGTTACAAAGTTTTTAATCATTTGTGATGCCTTGTGTGTATTAACTTTAAAAAGTGACATTAAATTTAGAAGGCATGAAGACTAGCAAAGCCCTAATGGGCTCAAAAGTGAAAAATAATCAATGAAATTAACACCAAAAATGAATAAATATTCACTGGAGGTTAATGGTGTTTTTTATCTGTTAAGGGATATGTTTTTTTTGATTAAAAACTACGTAAATAGTGCTGAAAGTAGCGCAAGTCAGTGGGTTTTAAATTGAGTTTTTTTCATGTTGGATAAAAATAAAACGCTAGTGCAAAAACTCTAAAAAGCATTTTATATCATAAATATATACCCAGTTATCTGTTTTTTAAAATGCTTTGCGATAAACAATCGACTTATTAAGTTAAACGGGTTTATTAATTAAAATTTAAACCCTGATATGGCACACAAATCGCGCTATTATTTTTAGCTAAGCGCATTTTTTTAGTTGAATAAGCATTCACTGGCTTAATCGCGTTATTAGGCACTATTTGTTAGGCATTAATTTACGCCTTTAATGAGTGGAATAGGGCATAGTTCATACGCTTTCAACCTTAAACTTTCATAGAAAAAAAGCTGTATTTAGTTTAAACTGCGCGCAATTTAAATACATCATGTCCCCTTGGAGGGTAGCGCTATTATTAGTACAGCTAACATCACCATGCAATTTGGTGCTAAACCGTTATTTGAAAACATATCTGCAAAGTTTGGCGAAGGAAACCGTTACGGTTTAATTGGTGCAAACGGCTGTGGTAAATCTACATTTATGAAAATCCTAAGTGGCGAACTAGAGCCCTCTGCAGGTAACGTAAGTACAGATCCAAATGAACGTGTGGCTAAACTAAACCAAGACCAGTTTGCTTACGAAGAATACTCTGTAATTGATACTGTGATCATGGGCCATAAAGAATTATGGGATATTAAACAAGAGCGCGATCGCATTTACTCATTACCAGAGATGAGTGAAGAAGACGGCATGAAAGTAGCCGATTTAGAAACTGAGTTTGCCGAAATGGACGGCTATTCAGCTGAGTCTAAAGCGGGTGAGCTTTTATTAGGGGTAGGTATTTCGACAGAGCAGCATTACGGCCCTATGTCTGAAATAGCACCTGGTTTTAAACTACGTGTGTTACTTGCGCAAGTACTGTTTTCTGACCCTGATATTATGCTACTAGATGAGCCAACCAATAACTTGGACATTTACACCATTAAATGGTTAGAAGATGTGCTTAATCAACGCGACTGCACCATGATCATCATCTCGCATGACCGTCACTTTTTAAACTCAGTATGTACGCACATGGCTGATATTGATTACGGCGAGCTTCGTATTTACCCAGGTAACTACGATGAGTACATGTTTGCAGCAACACAAGCACGTGAGCGCCTATTAAGTGAAAACGCGAAAAAGAAAAGCCAAATTGCCGAACTACAACAGTTTGTATCGCGCTTTTCTGCAAACGCGTCAAAGGCTAAACAAGCAACGTCGCGCGCAAAACGTATTGATAAAATTCAGCTAGAAGAAGTAAAAGCCTCTTCTCGCCAATCGCCGTTTATTCGCTTTGAGCAAGAAAAACAGCTATTTCGTAATGCATTAGAAATGACCAACCTAAGCCAAGGTTTTGAAGACAATACGCTATTTTCAAATTTAGAAGGCTTAGTAGAAGTAGGCGAGCGCATTGCTATTATCGGTGAAAACGGTGTAGGTAAAACAACATTACTTAATACGCTTGCTGGGCGCTTAGCACCTAAGTCGGGCGAGTTTAAGTGGTCTGAAAATGCCAATATTGGTTACTACGCGCAAGATCATGCTGACGAGTTTGAAAAAGACATGAACTTGTTTGAGTGGATGGAGCAATGGCAACAAGAAGGCGACGACGAGCAAGTGGTTCGTGGCTTTTTAGGGCGCATGTTGTTTTCGCAAAACGATATTAAAAAGTCTGTAAAGGTTATTTCAGGTGGTGAACAAGGCCGTATGTTATTTGGTAAAATTATGATGCATAAACCAAATATACTGTTAATGGATGAGCCAACAAACCACATGGATATGGAGTCTATCGAGGCGTTAAACCTTGCATTAGAAGCGTACGAAGGCACATTATTGTTTGTATCGCACGATCGCCAGTTTGTATCATCGGTTGCTACCCGCATTTGGGAGATAAAAGACGGCCAGGTGATTGACTTTAGAGGCAACTACAGCGAATACCTAGCAAGCAAAGAAGTATAAGCACTTTGTAACTGCAACCCTTTAAAAGCCATGTTTAAACGTGGCTTTTTTTGTTTTTGTGAGTCGCAATTAAACTTGGTTTGGGTATAATACCCGCCTAAAACCGGACATAAGTCCGCTATTTTTAAAATACATTACTGAGGAGTATTTATGACTGTTGGCATTATTATGGGTTCTAAATCAGATTGGCCAACCATGGAACACGCAGCGCTCATGCTCGAAAAATTTGGTATTGAGTACGAAACAAAAGTAGTCTCTGCGCACCGCACTCCTCAACTTCTTGCAGATTATGCAAATTCAGCCGCAGATCGTGGCATAAAAGTGATTATTGCTGGTGCCGGTGGTGCTGCGCATTTACCGGGTATGGCAGCGGCATTTACATCGCTTCCTGTGCTTGGTGTACCGGTTAAATCTAAAGCTTTAAACGGTGTAGATTCATTGTTATCTATTTGCCAAATGCCAAAAGGCGTAGCCGTAGGTACACTTGCTATTGGTGAGCCAGGCGCTGCTAACGCAGGTTTACTTGCTGCACAAATTTTAGGGTGCCAAAACCCAGAAATTTTTGCAAAAATTGAGGCATTTCGTAAAGAGCAAACCGAGACTATTTTAGCTAACCCTAATCCTGCAGAGTAAAAATGAAAATTTTAATTTTAGGTGCCGGCCAACTTGCACGAATGATGAGCCTAGCAGGCGCCCCCCTTAATTTAAATGTGGTTGCGTACGATGTAGGCAGCCAAAAAATTATGCATCCGCTAACCGGTGAAATTTACACAACCACACTTGAGCAGGCAATTAGTGACGCTGATGCGATTACCGCAGAGTTTGAGCATATCCCCGATGATGTACTTACACTGTGCTGCAACAGTAATAAATTTTACCCAGGTAAAGCTGCCATAAAAACTGGTGGCGACCGCGCATTAGAAAAAGCGTTACTAGATAAAACAAACGTAGCGTGTGCGCCGTATCAACTGATCACAGAAAAAGCGCATTTAGAATTAGCGGTTAAAACCCTAGGTAAACCGCTGGTTATTAAAACGTGCCAAGCAGGGTACGATGGTAAAGGGCAGTGGCGTTTAAAATCAGATGACCAAATAGAGCAAATTTGGTCGGAAATGGCTGATTTTATTGCCTCTGGCACACAGGATGCGCCACACAGCATTATTGCTGAAAAAATGATCCCGTTTGACCGTGAAGTCTCTATTATTGGTGCACGCGATAAGCAAGGTAATGTGGCTATTTACCCAATTACTGAAAACGAGCACACCAACGGCGTTCTTACTTTGTCGATTGCGGGTAAAAATAACACGCTGGTTGAGCAGCAGGCCCATAGTGCATTTACAAAAATTGCCAACGAGCTTAATTATGTTGGCGTACTTGCCATTGAGTTTTTTGATGTAAACGGTACTTTACTGGTTAACGAAATTGCGCCGCGAGTTCATAACTCAGGACACTGGACACAGCAAGGCTGCCATTGTTCGCAGTTCGAAAACCACATGCGAGCTGTAGCGGGTTTACCACTAGGTAGTACAGAGCTTAAGCATATTACCGCCATGATTAATGTGCTGGGCCAAGGATGTATTCCTACCGAGGTTTTAACAGTCAGTGATGTAACCAGCCACTGGTACGGAAAAACAGCAAAACCTGGGCGTAAAATGGGGCATATTAATGTATCTGCAGATAACATTAATAACCTTGCCGATAAGCTTGGGCAACTTACCGATTACCTACCGGAGCAAGCGTACCCCGGCATTTTAAAAGCCGCTACTGCACTTATGCTAAGTGAGTAAAGGCTGCAATTATCTAATTAAATACCGGCTTAAGCCGGTATTTTTTTGTCATAAAAATAGGTATTAATTGTGTAATACTGGTAAAGTCTATTTTTTAATTTTTTGAAGTAAAAAAATGAAACTAAACATACTTTATGGCGCATTAGCCATTGCCGCTTCATTTAGTTTAAATGCTACAGCCAGCCAAAGCCTTCGTATTGCCACTTTTAATGTGAGTATGGATGCAACTAATCACACGCCAAAAGGCGAGCAAGTTAACCCCGATGCGCTAGTTAATGCACTAAAATCAAACCACCAGCAAATAAAAAATATAGCCGAAATAATTCAGCGTGTTCGCCCTGACATTATTTTATTAAACGAGTTTGACTACGTACCAAAAGCGCAAGGTATAGATTATTTTAAACGCCAGTTTTTAAATGTAAGCCAAAATAAACAAGCCCCGATTGATTACCCATACAGTTTTATTGCCCCTGTAAATACAGGCCTTGCTACTGAGTTTGACCTTGATAACAACGGTAAAAAAACCGCTGTAATGGGCGATGCTCAAGGTTTTGGTTTTTTTGAAGGCCATTACGCGATGGCTATTTTATCTAAATACCCCATTAACCTTGAGAAACTGCGCACGCTTCAAACGTTTAAATATAAAGATATGCCTAATGCGCAAATGCCAATAGACCCTAAAACAAAAGAGAATTGGTATAACACGCAAGAATGGCAAGCGCTTAGGCTTAGCTCTAAATCGTTTTGGGATGTACCTGTTGTAGTAAACAATAAAACGGTGCATGTGCTTGCCTCGCACCCAACCCCGCCGGTGTTTGATGGCGACGAAGACAGAAACGGCAAACGTAATCATGACGAAGTTAGGTTAATTGCCGATTATGTTGCTAATAAAGCCTATATTTACGACGATAACGGCCAAAAAGGCGGATTAAAAGCAAACTCTCGGTTTGTTATTTTAGGTGACTTAAACGCCGCGCCTGAAGGGGATAAAGCACGGGTTGAAACCACCAATCAAATTTTAAATAACCCACTTATAAATTCGCAATTTATACCGCAAAGCGCCGGTGCTAAAGAGCAATACCCGCAGCCATACGCAAAGCACTTTACCGCTAACTGGCAAGCGCGTGTAGATTATGTTTTACCGTCTACCTATGGGTTCAAAATACAAGATGGCGGGGTGTTTTGGCCCACTAAAAACAGCGAGCAATATAGATTAATAAAAGATAGAAACGCATCGAGCGATCACCGATTGGTGTGGCTCGATTTGCTAATAGAGTAAACTCAGCTTTACCGTGAAAATGCGTTATTTATCTTAAAAAATTGCAATAACTCAAGTGCTTCTGCTTAAATACGGCTCAATTATAATAACCGTATAGAAGCACTATGATTTTTAACCTATCGTCATCAAAAACATTAGTAGCGCTTGCTGTAACCTCTAGCATTATGCTTGCAGGTTGTAGTGCTACCGCTAATACCTCTTTATCACAGCAAAGCGCTTTACCAGCAACTCCTGTTGCTGCGGTTGTAAACACACCTGCTGATGCTGGCTCGCAAAATATTACGCTAGAACAAGCCATGGCAAATCCTGATTGGATAGGCAACCAGCCTAAAAATGCGTACTGGGCAAGTGATTCCGCCACCATTATTTATGCTCAAAAGCAGCAAGGCAGTAACCTAAACGATATTTATAGCCAGCCAATTAACAGCAAAAAAGCGATGCAAGTTTCACTTGATAAACTGCATACTGTAGGTGCTTCTAAAGCGGTTTATTCATCAGATAGAACACTTCAAGCTTATACGTTTAAAGGCAATGTATTTGTTAAAAACCTAACAACGGGTGAACTTAAACAAATAACTGCTACCTCAGCTAATGAGTCTAAACCACAGTTTTTAAACAATGGCGATTTAGTTTACCGCCAAGGTAATGTGTTTTTTAAAGTTGATTTAAAAACAGGGCTAAGTACAGAGCTTGCTAACTTAAAATTGGCCGATGAGCCAAAAGGCTTACAAGAGCCAACTAGTTACATAGCAAAAGAGCAGCATAAACTGATTGAGTTTGTGGCGCTACAACATAAAAACAAACAGGATACACAAACACGCAATGAGCAAATAAACGCGCAAAATAGCTCCATTGCTAACACTGCTTTTTATTTAGGTGATGGCAATGTAATTAAAGAAGCGCAACTATCGCCAAACGGTGATGCTTTAATTGTTGTGCTGCAAAAGCAGCAATCGTGGCGTGATAAAGGCGATATTATGCCTAATTACATCACCGATGATGCCACTATAGAGCCTAAAAAAGTGCGCCGTCGTGTGGCTGATGCAAAAGAGCAAACATCATCGGTGATACACATCAACCTTGTAGATAAAACACAAACACCACTGAGCTTTGATACGCTACCGGGCTTTGATGAAGATGTTTTAGCCGAGGTTAAAAAAGAAAACTACGCGCGTGATGGTAAAACGTATAAATCTAAAAAAGCGCCACGCGGTATTAACTTAATTACTAATTGGGGTTTAAACCAAGCTCCCATAGTGTGGAACGATGATGGCACGCAAGTTGCCATTATGCTAGAGGCGTGGGATAACAAAGACCGCTGGATAGCCACAATCGACTTTGATAAAAACGAGCTTGTGTCGCAGCACCGCCTGCATGATGATGCTTGGATAGCTTACGCGTTTAACAATTTTGGCTGGTTACATAATTCAAACACCCTGTATTACTTATCAGAAGAGTCGGGCTATAGTCAGCTTTACAAAAAACCGCTTAACAGCAAAGCAACCGCTTTAACTAGTGGCCAGTTTGAAGTATCGGACATTACGTTAACTCATGATAATAGCGCTATTTATTACAAGGCAAACGTAGAGCACCCAGGCCTTTACGAAATTTACCGTGTTAATCCACAAACAGGTAAAAACGAGCAAGTGACAGACCTTAACGGTATGACCGACTACACGTTAAGCCCAGACGAAAGTAAATTACTGCTTAAGCACTCTAAAATAACAATGCCAACAGAGCTTTTTGTTGCCGATGCTAAAGCAAACACCACGGCTACACAGCTCACCCATACGGTGTCGGATGAATTTTTAGCTAAAAAGCTCACCGCACCTAAAATTGTTGCCGTGCCATCTAGCCACACAGAGCAACCTATTTATGCCAAGGTGTATTACCCAAGTGACTATGTAGAAGGTGAAACAGGCAAAACCCGTAAAGCGGTTATTTTTAACCACGGAGCAGGGTATTTACAAAACTCACACATGGGTTGGTCTGTGTATTTTCGTGAGTTTATGTTTCATTCATTACTTGCCGATGAAGGTTACATAGTGATGGATATGGATTACCGCGCTTCTAAAGGTTATGGCCGCGATTGGCGTACTGCGATTTATCGCCAAATGGGTACACCTGAAACGCAAGATTTAGCAGATGGCGTTAAATGGATGGCGCAAAACGCAAATGTTGATACCAACGCAGTAGGCACATACGGTGGCTCATACGGCGGGTTTATGACCTTTATGGCGCTATTTACTGCCCCTGAGCTATTTCAATCGGGGGCAGCACTTCGTCCAGTAACCGATTGGGCGCATTACAACACCGCTTACACGGCTAATATTTTAAATCACCCAGATGTAGATCCCATTGCGTATGAGCGCAGCTCGCCAATTTATTACGCAAAGGGCTTAAACAAGCGCTTATTAATTAACGCGCCTATGGTTGACGATAACGTGTTTTTTCAAGACTCAGTACGTTTAGTACAGCGATTAATTGAACTTGAAAAACAAAACTTTGAAACGGCTATCTTTCCGGTAGAGCCGCATGGCTTTGTACAGCCGTCAAGCTGGTTAGATGAATACCGCCGTATTCATAAATTATTTAAAGAAACACTTTAATCTTAAATTTAAAAATTAAAGTATGAAAACAAAAACGCCGCGTTAACTAACTCGGCGTTTTTATTAATATTGAAAAGCTTAATCGATATTTTTTAAGTATTTAATTGCTAAAGGTATGCCAAGCAATGTGCCGCCCACCGCGCCAATTAAGTGCGCATCAATGGCAACGGTTGAATCAATTAATTGGCCAATACTGGCATCGGGGCCGTTTACTTGCTCCATTATTATTTTTATCCACACGCCTATAAATAATAAATAACCCGATTTAAGCGACTGGGTAATGTCTTTCACCGCTCCCCAAATAATGACACCATGCAATAGGGCGCTTAAGCCCGTGTATATAGATATAGCAGGGCAAAACCATAATACGCCGAGCCCACACCACAGTGCTAAAAAACACACATTAAAGGCATAACGCGCAGGCGACGTGTATTCGCCATGCAGTAACCAAATTAAAAATATCCCTAATGCGTTTAATCCTAAATGCGCCCAGTTAGCATGTACAAATTGACTGGTAAACACTCGCCAAACTTCGCCGTTTTCAATGAGCGCTCGGTTAAATTCAAGTAAATTATTTAAATCAAATGCAGCAAAAACAATACTAAAAAGCATCAAAAATAATGGCGGAAGTAAATAACGAGGTTGTAGCGGTAAATTAAGCATTTTATTATGTTTTTTTAGTCAAAATTTTTGCATATTGTGCCCGTTTAACTTTAAGATGCCAAATACAACTACGTAATTAAGTGTTTTTAGTATTTTTATGCATTTTAAACTTAAGTCATTATTTACTATTGGTTTGTTTGCAGTAACGCTGCCAACAATAGCAAAAGAACCTGCAAAATTAGAAATTCGCGAGCCAGAAGCCACCACCTCAATTGTACAAAAACAATTAGTAACCGGTGATCAATACATGGTGGCCGCGGCTAACCCGTATGCCTCACAAGCCGGACAACAGATTTTAGCTAAAGGCGGAAGCGCGGTAGATGCGGCAATTGCAACGCAATTAGTGCTTACCTTAGTTGAGCCACAATCATCGGGCATTGGTGGTGGTACATTTATGATGTACTACAACAAAGCCGATAACCTACTTACAAGCTTTGATGGCCGTGAAACCGCGCCACAAAATGCAGACGAAAACCTTTTTTTAGATAAACACGGTAAAGCCGTTAAGTGGATTGAAGCAGTTGTTGGCGGTCGCTCTGTGGGTGTGCCTGGTATTTTGCATGCCTTTGCAAGTGCGCATCAACAATACGGTAAACTTGCGTGGAGCGAGTTATTTAAACCCGCTATTAAACTTGCCGAGCAGGGCTTTGAGGTGTCGCCACGTTTACACGGTTTATTAGCACGCCAATTAAACCCAGGTGTAATGAGTATGCCGGTGATTAACGAGTACTTTTACCCTAATGGCGAATTAATTAAAGCCGGTACGATTAAAAAAAATCAGCCCTTAGCTAATTTATACAAAGACATTGCTAAACAAGGCATTGATGCATTTTATAAAGGCGATAACGCTAAGCAAATGGTAAACGCAGTGCAAAATTCAAAAATTGCACCGGGTACATTAAGCGAATCAGACCTGGCTAATTACAAAAGCAAGCAACGCGACGCAGTATGTATTAAATACCGTGCTTATAATGTGTGCTCTATGGCCCCACCGAGCAGTGGTGGTGTAGCGGTATTACAAATTTTGGGCTTGCTAGAACACAAAGACATGAGCGCGCTTAAACCTAATAGCGAAGAGGCAATTCATTACTTTAGCCAAGCCTCACGCATAGCATTTGCCGATCGCAATATGTACATGGGCGACCCAGATTTTACACAAGTGCCTACCAAAGAGCTGTTAAATAAAAAGTACATTGCATCGCGCGCCAAGCTTATTACTGAGCAAGACACAAGAGCAGTCGCAGGTAATCCGGTAGGCTACTTAAGCTACGCAAAAGATGATTCTTTTGAGTTGCCATCAACATCGCATGTATCCATTGTAGATAGCTTTGGTAATGCCGTATCAATGACCAGTTCAATTGAAATGGCGTTTGGCTCAACTGTGATGGTTAATGGCTTTATTTTAAATAACCAATTAACCGATTTTGCGCTTTCGCCACGCATTGACGGCAAATTAGTAGCTAACCGCGTTGAGGCGGGCAAACGCCCACGCAGCTCTATGTCGCCAGTAATGGTGTTTAACAACGACGGCAGCTTACGCTTAGTTGTTGGCTCGCCAGGGGGCAGCCGTATCATTGACTATGTAGCGCAAGTGGTTATTGGTGTGCTGGATTGGAACTTATCGGCACAAGAGGCGATTAACCTGCCAAGAACCACCAATCGTAACGATTACACGAGCCTTGAAAAAGGCACTGCGCTTGAAGCCATAGCCCCACAATTAACTAAACGCGGCCATGCGGTACGCGTACTTGATTTAAACTCTGGCTTACATGCCGTAGAGGTTAAAAACAATAAATTGTATGGCGGTGCCGATCCGCGCCGTGAAGGGGTTGCTTTGTCGGATTTAACTGACAAAAACGCCACTATCAAATTTTAATTTATGTATAATAGCCATGCAGGCAGTGAAGCCTGCATGTGTTTTCTCTCAATGGTCTGACAAGCTTAATTGTCATTGCAATTTAACCTTTTACAATGATAATGGCAGATCATAACTTAAGACTCCGTTAAAGCCTGGAAATATGACAACTAATACTGATCCTAACTACCTTTATATTCCTTACTCTGGCCCTGGCCTAATTGAAACTCCGCTTTTAAACAAAGGCAGCGCGTTTAGTAAAAAAGAACGCGAAAACTTTAACCTTGCGGGTTTGCTTCCTCCACGTTTTGAAACAATTGAAGAGCAGGTTGAGCGTTGTTATCAGCAGTATTCAAGCTTTAACGATAACTTAAACAAGCATATTTACTTGCGTGCCATTCAAGATAACAACGAAACACTTTACTACCGTTTAGTGCGTGATCATCTTGAAGAAATGATGCCAATTATTTACACGCCAACGGTTGGTGATGCCTGTGAAAAATTCTCAGATATTTACCGCAGTGCACGTGGCTTATTTATTTCGTACGAAGATCGCTATCAAATTGACGACATTCTACGTAACGCCACCAAAGGCAAAGTAAAAGTAATTGTGGTTACCGATGGCGAACGTATTTTAGGCCTAGGCGATCAGGGTATTGGTGGCATGGGTATTCCTATTGGTAAGTTATCACTTTACACAGCGTGTGGTGGTATTAGCCCAGCGTACACATTACCTGTAATGCTTGATGTAGGTACTAACAACGAAAAACTTCTTAATGACCCTATGTACATGGGCGCGCGTCATAAGCGTATTGCGCAAGATGAATACGATGAGTTTTTAGACTTGTTCATTAAAGCGGTTAAACGTCGCTGGCCAAATGTATTACTGCAGTTTGAAGATTTTGCACAGCCAAACGCTATGCCTTTACTTAAACGCTACCGTAACGAAATCTGTAGCTTTAACGATGACATTCAAGGTACTGCAGCGGTAACTGTGGGCTCTTTATTAGCTGCGTGTCGTGTTAAAGGCTCAACCCTTAGCGAGCAAAAAGTGGTATTTGTTGGCGCAGGCTCAGCCGGTTGTGGTATCGCCGAGCAAATTATTAGCCAAATGGTGTTTGAAGGTATTAGCGAAGCACAAGCGCGCAGCCAAGTATTTATGGTTGACCGTTTTGGCCTACTCACTGAAGGCATGGAAGGCTTACGCGATTTTCAACAAGCACTAGCGCAACCACAAGCTGCATTAAGCGAGTGGACTTACAGCGGCGAATACGCTTCATTATTAGATGTAATGCACTGTGCAGCACCTGATATTTTAATTGGTGTATCGGGTCAACCGGGTTTATTTACCGAGCAAGTTATCCGCGCTATGCACTCAGGCTGTGAGCAGCCGATTATTTTCCCATTAAGTAATCCATCTAAGCAGGTTGAAGCACACCCAGCTGATGTTATTAAATGGACTGAAGGTAAAGCACTTGTAGCAACGGGTAGCCCATTTGAGCCAGTAGAATTTAATGGTGAAGTGTTCCCAATTCCACAGTGTAACAACAGTTATATTTTCCCAGGTATTGGCCTAGGTGTAATTGCAGCAAAAGCAACACGCATTACCGATGCAATGCTGAGCATGTCGAGCGAAATGCTGGCTGAGTCATCCCCCCGTGCAAACACCGGTAAAGGCAGCTTATTACCTGCACTGACTGAAATTGAAACGTTAAGTAAGCGTATTGCATTTGCAGTGGCTAAAAAAGCAATTGAAGAGGGCGTAGCTCTTGAGATTAGCGACGATGCACTGTGGGCTGCTATTGATAGAAATTACTGGTTACCTAAATACCGTAACTACAAACGTTGTAGCATTTAATTACGCTAAGTAACGTAAAGTAAATAAGGCTGTACGTTGCGTTACAGCCAGTTACAAAAAACAGGCAATTGCCTGTTTTTTTGTGCTTGTTCATTTATTGTTAACCACGTAGGCTCTTTAATGGTGACAACAAAAATACAATGGATAATGCAATGAAAACACACATTCTTTTATTAAGTAGCGCAATTGCCTTAAGTACCTTAAGTGTTGATGCGCATGCAAACTCAACACCTAACGCTCCTCATATTTATGTTAAAGGTGAAGCAACCGTAACCACTATGCCTGACTATGTACAATTAAGCGTAGGCATTGTAGAAATAGATAAAGACCTAATTGATGCTAAAAACAAAGCCGATAAAACCATGGCTAAAGCGATCAAATTAGTAAAAGAGCTTGGCATTAAAGACGGTAATATTAATGCAGGGCATATTTCTATAAATCGCGAAAGCCAATACAACAGAAGCTCTGGCGAGCAAGAGTTTAAAGGCTTTAGAGTGTCGCGCACGTTAAGCGTTAAACTCTCGCAAATCGAAAAATACCCTCAGCTGTTACAAAACCTAGTAAATAACGGCATTAACCAAATAAACCAAACTCAATTTTTAGCGAGCAACTATGAAGAGCTGCACAAACAGGCGCAAAAATTGGCCATTCAAGATGCCCGTAAAGCCGCTAAAGAACTAAGTGCTGATTACGGCGTTGAGCTTAAAGGGTTATATACGGCGTCGCTAAGCCCGATGAACGTACCTGCGCAGCCTTATGCACGCTCAGAAAAAACCATGATGGTGGCAGATAGCGCACCCGGTAACTTTGTTCCTGATGCGTATCATGCTGGAGAAATTAAAGTAACAGCGTCTAGCTATGCGGTTTACTTTATTGACTAGTATGTTGGCAGGTAAAACGAGCCACTAGTTTATCCCCTTGTGGCTTGCTAATACGGGCAATAGCGTTAAGCATGTTGGTAATTTCTTGTCTGTCGTATTCGTTACTTACATGCTCGTTTATGTCATCTACAATGGCATTTAAGTAATTAAATAGGCTGTTTCGGGCTGCATCATTGCCATGCGCTACAAACAATATATTTTTAAATGCCTCTAAAACGTTCGTCATTACATACGCATCGCCTTTTGCGTAATTGCGCAGTGGCGTAAAGTTATCGTGCAGTAACTCATCAAAACTGGTTTCGTGTATAAAGAGTAACGGGGCGTTGTCGCTGTGTTTAAACGAATAGTTTGTATCGTTAAGCGACAGGCGCTCAATTAATAAAATACTCAGCATATCTATCGATTTAACCGCTGTACCAGGGTCATTAATACCAGGGCTCATTGCTTTAACGGCAATTTCTGAAATTTGCGTTAATCCATAACGGTAATGATCGCTAATGTACTCTTCTATATAAAAAATAAAGCAGTCTAAAATTTTAGCAATAAGTTCTTCGTTGTTAGAAATGTCTTTATCACATTTTAAAAACGGATAGCCTTTAACGGTAAAGTAACCTTGGTTTACCGAGATATACACCCGAATATTTTCCTCGGCTAATATGGCGCATAACTTATCTGTATGCACCCCTTTGTAATAACCCTCGGTAGTGCTATTAACTGAGTGCCACTGTGTAAAATCAGGAAAGTCAGTGAACGGTTTTTCTGATTGCCTATCAATAATGGCTTTAATTTCGCGTTTAGTTTGGCTAAATAAACCGTTAAGTACATTATCTACTTGAATAGCTTTAGATATTGAATGAATAAAAAATACAAACAAGCCAAGCGACACTAAACCAAACACCAATGACAGCAGTACCCCAAGCGATGGAATAGCGGTATCGCCACCTTCAAGCTTATTAATATTAATGAGCATAATAATTGAGTAAATTATGCTGCCTAAATAAAAACCCAATACCATTTGATGCGACTTACGGGTAATAAGCCCAGGTACAACCCGCGGAGATAAACTGGCACTGGCCGAATTTAATACCACCATCACCATAGAAAAACTAAACACCGTAAGCGATATAATACTGCCTGCTAGCGTGCTTAAAATGGTGCGGGCATTTTCGGCGCTATCTACCAGCACAACAGATATAAACGCCTTGAGCTGCTCTACAGGTGCTATGTATTCAAGCGACATGGTAATTACAGCAAAAAGTAAAAAACCAACCGAAAGTACAGAAGGGTAAAAGCCAATGCTGTTGATCATTTCACGATAGCGGTCGGCTACTTTGCGAGGGACAAACATAAATTCCTTTCATTGCGTTATAAAATTCAACTAATACACACTGTAGCATAGTTACTAAGTAAACTTATGATTGTGCAAAACTATGTTATTATTGCCAAAAATAAAACAGGACAACACCGTGATAGTTTCTACGTATGCTGCGCTTTTAGCGTTTTATTATATTTACTTAAGTTTTAATGTGATCAAAGTGCGCCGCAGTGAACAAGTGTCGCTTGGCGATAACGGCAACCCTAAATTACAACGTGCTGTGCGTGCCCATGCTAATTTTATGGAATACGTACCCTTTGCGATTATTTTGCTTTTTTTAGCCGAATACCAAGGCCTTGCCAGCCATTATTGTAATATTTTAGGGGGCGCATTATTAATAGGGCGCGTTTTTCACAATTTAGGCATTGTTGAAAACAATCTTAAATATCGCCAAATTGGTACCATTGCCACCTTTTTAGTGATGGTTATTAGTGCCTTTTTATTGCTTGTAACACGCAATAGTTAGTAATAGCTGTTATGAGTAAAATATTTATAATAGGGCTTCCGCGTACAGGCACCACCAGTGTATGCCACGCTTTTTTAGAGTTTGGCATTGCCACGGCGCACACCGCGTACACCTCGTATTGTTTTGAAAACGCCACAGCCATAGCCGATACCCCCGTATTTAATGACTACCGAGCATTAGATAGCCATTACCCCGGCGCTAAATTTATATATTTAGCGCGCGAAAAAAAAACCTGGGTTGCCTCAATTAGGCAGTTGCTGCTGCGAATGCATACTAATTTAACGCGCCCAGACGGTGGTTTTAATATTCATATAAAGCGCTGTTACTTAACGACCTTTACTGACTTATCGATTGATAATATTAACCAAGATGATTATTTAACAAAGTGCTACAACACACATTTAGCAAACGCGCGTGAGTATTTTAAGCACCGCAGTAACGACTACTTAGAAATTGATATAGCAAAGCCACAAAGTTTTGCCGAGCTTACTGCGTTTTTGGGCATTAAAAGCGAGCGCACCGACTTTGAAAAAATGAACATAGGCGGCAAAGTGACCGCATGGAACGATATTAAACACCCGTTAAAAATTGACTCAACAGCAAAAGGGCGCATAGATAAGCATTTACCTTATATGCGTTAATTTTGCTCTTCGCTGCAAGATTTTTACTATTAAATACGCTAAAATCCCCGCATTATTTTTTAAGTAGTACAAAAAATGTTTGAATTAAAATACAAAACCCCCTTTGAATGGACCGAAGCGGTTTTAGCCGACTTTAATACGTTTTTACAAGACCACGCCGCCGCTGAGAAAAAGGCATCGGGCATGGCTATTTCTATGCTGTCTCATTACCCAGACAAACGTAAACTGGTAAAAGCCATGACCGATTTAGCGCTTGAGGAGTTAATCCACTTTAAACAAGTGCTTAAACTGCTTATTGAACGCGATACTAATTTAGGTGATGACAAAAAAGATCCATACATAAAACAAATACGCGCTTTATTTAGACATGGCCGTGATGGATTTTTAATGGATAGATTACTGGTTGGCGGCGTTATTGAAGCCCGCGGCCACGAGCGTTTTTCATTGGTTGCCCAAGCATTACCAGAGGGTAAAGAAAAAGACTTTTATGTGGCGATTGCTAAATCAGAAGAAAAACATAAAAACTTATTTGTAGAGTTAGCGTACGAATACTTTGATAAAGAAGAAGTTGATGTCCGTCTAGAAGAGCTACTAGTCGCTGAAGCTGAAATTTGTAAAAGCATTCCTTTTACTGCCGCACTGCATTAATACTTTTGGCACAAAGCACTGCTTTGTGCCTTCTCTCCTAACTTCATTTGCATTTTGCAAATCAAAATACTAAAGCCGCCTGTGCTCATATCTCCAATCATCTTAATTTATTGAATTTAAAGCTAAATATTTGCTGGTCTTAAACTTGCTCTGTTAAACCAACGCATACTTGAGGACGCGCATATGTTTAAAGCCATTATTTTTGTAATACTTTTTTTACCGTGCTGTGTATACGCCAAGCAAAGCAATTTAAATTACATAGAAAACGCCAATGGCGATAGAGTAAAAAAAGTATCCCACTTAGTTAAGTGGACCCATACTCGCTTTGTATTTAACCGCGATATAGCACGTGTTGCGCTAGGCCACGAAACCACACTCGATGTAAACGTAGTAAACGGACGCGAGCTATTAATTTTAGCTAAAAAGTTGGGCCGCACCTCTATGATGGTGTGGTATGACGACAACACATCAGAAACATTTTTACTGGGCGTGACCGAAGACTACAGCGTACTTGAAAATGCGCTTAACGATATTCATCCTAACTTAGCGCTCACCATCGCACCTGATAGACACGCGGTAGTTCTACGCGGCGAAGTACCTACGCTTAATTATCGCCATGCAGCCCACGAAGCGGCAAAAAACTATTTATATGCAAGTAGCTCACAATCGGCGCAACCTGTTATTACCTCTGCGCCTAACCAAGGAATGTTTAATTCTTTAGCGCAGCGTTTACAGGGCATGGGTAATTTAAACAATGGCTTAGCACAAAGCTCAAGTAAAGTAGCGATTATTAACCTTATTAAAGTTACGCAAGCGCCAAAGCCTAAGGAAGCGCGCATAGCGCAGGTGTTAAAATCGATGGGGGCTGACAAAGTAACTGTAAAACGTATTTCCGTTGATGAGTTATCAAACGATGATAACGATGTGTTTATGCTCAGCGGCACAGTTAAAAATCAAATTGAACTGGTGCGTTTGTTAAATACCATCAATAAATTATTTGAACCAGAGCAAGCAAGCCAAGCACCCACATCGGCACTAGATCCAAACGGGCTTATCAGTAGTGCAACGCAAAACGAAACAAGCGCTATTGAAGTACTCGCAAATGAGTCTGGCGGATTATTAAATGGCGATTCTGGCCTGACTTTAAGTAATGTAAATTCAAACGTAGCGCGGGCAACTTTGCTTTCGGTGGCTAAAGGTAAAGTGCTCTCAAGCATTGAAGTAGAAGACTTACCTCAAGTGAGGGTGTCGGTGCAGCTTTATGAAGTTAATCAGCGCCGCTTAAAGCAATGGCGTCCAGATATTAGTGTGCTTTCGAATGGGTATAACAACGAGCAAGGTTTATTTGGCCTAGAAGGCATGAATGCCCGTGAGTCTGGCTCAGCATCAATAGAAAACGCACTGCAATTAATTGGCGGACAATTAACAAATAACTTGCAGTTATCAACCTCGCAATTTGCAATTGATATGTTGTTTTCTTTGCTAGAGCAAGAGGGAATTTCAAGAACGCTTTCGCGACCTACACTTACCGTACTTGCAGGCGAAAGCGCGGTATTTAAAGTAGGCGGCGAAGTGCCAGTACCTACAAGCTACAGCCCATCTGGCGTTACCAGCGGGCAACAAGGTAACAGCGGTTCAGTGTTTAGTGGTACTGAGTTTAAATCGTTCGGCGTTGAGCTCAATGTTCGTGCTTTAGTGGATGACAGAGACCGCATAACCCTTGATTTAAATCCGGTTATTTCATTGCCAGACACCACACTTACAGCAGAAATAGCACAAAGCACCGGCAGCAGTTTAAACAGCAGTGCATTTAATACGCGCAGCATGCAAACATCTACCCGTTTACAAGACGGGCAACCTTTAATTATTGGTGGCTTAATTAGTACAGATAACAACGCCAGTCACGACTTTGTACCCAATGCAAACGGCGAGAGCCTGTTTGGTAAATTAAGCGAAACAACCAGCAAAAGCGAAAACAACCGCGAGTTGATTATTGTGGTAACCCCTAATTTAGTCCGCGAGCCGGTTAATAATTTACGTGTGTGGCAAACAGTTGATTTAGATAGCCAAATGGCCAGTTTTATACAGGAGCAAGGGTTATGAGAATAATATATATCGTTATTTTACTGAGTGTATCGGGCTGCGCACATATAGATTATGCGCCCAGTGTAAACCCACATACTGCACTAAGTGAAATTGTTACTAAGTATGCACTAAACACCAGTGCTTTAACTTGTGAAGGGGTAAGCGCGGTTAATTGTTTAGCCATAGTGCATGAGCTTAACCAGTTAATGCTTGAGCACCCAAACAATAAGGTTATTTTATCTGTATCAGCTTATGCACTTTATAAAAGCGGACGAGCTAATCAGGCGCAATCGGTAATAAACAAGCTTCTTAATTTACCTAACCCGCCTTTAAACGCGCTATCTTTAGGTATTAACTTGGCTATTGAGCAAGGCAATTTAGCCAAAGCAAAACAAATTGCCCAGTACGCTATTGATGAATTTGGTACTGAGGCTTCACCGTATTTACAAATGGCGTCTATTTATTATGCGCAAGGGCATTATGTTATTGCAGCTAACTATTTAGAGCTTGCCTATAAATTTGGCACGCATAAAAGCCATTATTACTATCACAAAGGGCTAATAGCTGAGGCGACACCTGATAATGCATTGGCGTGTCATTATTATAATGAGGCAATAGGTTTTGATGCGCAGCACAGCCAAGCCACAGCGCGCTACGCGAAACTTTCGGTACTTGGTAATTGTAAAAGTTAAGGCCGCAAGGCCTTTTTATTTTATTAAACTGCGCACTCCTTAGTTAAACCCGCTCATAAAAAGTAAAAATAACGTACCTACCTAAACAATTAAAATAGCCTTACTCGGCGTTGTTTAAACCTATCTCGCTTTGTGAATAATCCCAACTAATTGCTCGTCTCTCTTACTTTTAAAAGCTTTGTATAAATGAGTTAACAGCTTGCCTTTTAATTAATCTCTGCTTGCGTTTTAACGCACTTTAATAATGATTTGCAAAATGCGAATCATAACAAGGATAAGCAAAGCATATTTTAAAAAAATAAAAGTAACTAACTGATTTTTATGTACTTAATTAATGGCACGGTCCTCGCTATATATAAAGTGGGCATAAGCTCTAACACATTTAAGGTGATCATTATGAAAACTATGAAAAGCAACTTAAACGGTAAAAAACAACAAGGCTTTGTACTTACTTCTGAGCTAATTATTCTTTCAACTTCTATGGTGGCAGCGCTGGTAATTGGTTTATCAACCTTACGAGACTCTGTAACCAGCGAGCTTGAAGATGTAGCAGAAGCAATTGGCTCGTTAGATCAAAGCTATGTATTTGATGGCATGATCAACGCCGAAGGCACTGCAGAAATTTCAGGCTCTGGCTATGTTGATGCAGTAGATGTTTACGCAGGTGATGGTAGCTCGTTTACTTTTGTTGCCTCTGACTTTAGTGAAAGTGCTGCACTTATTAATGCAACGCCAAGCGGCGATGCTGCGACACGTACAGCAGCAGGTGGTTCACAAGGTAATTAAATTTATAACTACCTAAATCACACTGCCACAACCGTGTGGCAGTGAAATTTGTCAGGAGGAAATTATGAAAAGTAAAAATAATAAAGGGGCGACGACCGCTGCACTCACCTTACTTATCACCTCTGGCATGTTGGCCTCAGCGCTTGGCATCAGACAAGTAAACGAACAAGACTTAGTTACTGCCTGGGTGGTAAATAAAAATATGTCGGCGGGGCAAGTAGTGAGTGTGCACGACATTGCCCAAAAAGATGTAAACCCCAGTAACTATGCAAATATGGCGCTAAGTATACAAAATCCCCGCGCCTTTATTGGTAAGCAATTAGCCACTAATAAAATGGGTGAACAACCACTATTTGAAACAGATTTTATGCAGGTTAAAAGCCAAAATTTATCAGAGGCGATCCCCGCAGGCAGAGTGCTGTATACATTAAAATTAACCACTTTAGATATTCCATTATCGCGGGTGCACAAAGGCGACCGCTTAGATATTGTTGCTAAAACAAACCGGCTTGTAAGAACCGTTGCGCGTGATGTGCAGCTTATTGGCATTTCAAAGGGTCCTGGCAGTAAAGCGCAAAAAAATGGCGTGATGGACAGCCTAGCAAAAAAAGAGCCGGCAACCAGCGCGGGTGTGTCATTAGTGTTGGCTGTACTTCCTAAAGATGTGTATTCGTTAGCCGCAATTGATACCCAAGATAAGGTATCGATAATTGTGCACAGCGCTTATGACATTGAACAAGGGCGCTTACAAAATTTCTCCCAATTACAAACTAGCCGAACAATTCAAGTGGTTAAAGGCGTTAAAAACCAAGCTGTTTATGTAGCTAAGTGAGGCGCTATGTTTAATTTATCAAGTAAACCAGAGTCTGTAGAAACCAATTTAAATACCTTTGAATCACTTAAAAAAATTCTCCACGATGCGGTAATTGAAGAGTACGAGCAAGACCCAAGTGCTTTACTGAATGATGATGCGCTGCTTGAAAAAATATCTGCCCTTTGCAGTGATATTGACGAATTTGCACAATCATCATTTAACAGCCATCAACAAGCTCAAGTAGTACAAGCCGTTTACGACGAAATACAAGGTTTAGGGCCAATAGCGCAATTTATGCTGGATGACCAAGTAAGCGATATTTTAATTAACGATACGCAAAATATTTGGATAGATAAGCAAGGTAAATTGCTATGTACAGCCAGTAAGTTTGACGATGAACGTCACTTACGTCGTTTTGTTGATAGATTACTTGATAGTTGCGCTCGACAAGTTAACGCTCTGACTCCCATTGTAGATGGCAAACTAAAAGATGGCAGCAGGGTACATATTGTAGTGCCACCGGCATGCACCAGTGCTGCTATTGTTTCGATTAGAAAATTTAACCACAAAAAAATTAACGATGATTTTTTAATCGAAAATAAGTTTTTAAGCAAAAACTGCCTCACTTTTTTAAAAACCGCGGTGGCCTTAGGGGTCAATATTTTAGTGTGTGGAAATGCCGGCGCAGGCAAAACCACTTTGTTAAATGTACTGGCTAATTCAATAAATACCAACGAGCGGGTAGTAACTATAGAAGAAAGTGCAGAGCTAAATTTGCACCATAATCATGTTGTGCAGTTAGAGGCGCACGACACCAACAGCGATGGAAAAGGCGCCGTTACCCTGCGTGATTTAGTAAAAGCGGCACTAAGAATGCGCGCCGATAGAATACTCGTAGGTGAAGTACGCGCAGGTGAAGTAATAGACATGCTGCAAGCCATGAACTGCGGCCACCAAGGCTCAATGACCACCGTACATGCTAATAGTGCAAGCGATGCGGTAACCCGATTATCAACGCTAGTGCAATTACATAACGCGCAGCTAAGCGACACCCACACCAGCGCATTAATCGCATCAAGCATTCAGTTAATTGTGCATGTTTCTCGAAATACAAACGGTGTAAGAACCCTAAAAAGTATTGGCGAAATAAAGCGTGTAGATGGACGTGCGCAATACTCTGCGCTGTATAGCGTAAGTGATACTGAGCAAGTAAATGAAGAGGCAATTAGTACCTCAAGCGTGGTGAGCTTTATGCAAAGCCAAGGTGCCAACGCAAACGAAATAAGTGCATTACTGCAACCGGCTAGGGAGCGTAATTATGAATAAGCTTGATTACTTACTGGCCATAGCAAGTGTTATGTCATTTACTTTAGCACTGAGTGTTTTTATAACACTTAAAGTAAAAACACACGCTGCAAGTACTAAGCACGAGGTTGATGTACTCGAAGAAAAAGACATTATCACAGTATCACTGTGGGTACTTGGGATTAACATCAGTAATGCTTTATTTATAAGCGTTGCTTGCTCGCTTGCCACCAGTACTTGGTATGTTGCACAGTACTTTTATCCTCAAGCAACTACGAGTGCATTAATCGTTTCTTTGGTTGTATTTATAACCTGCTTTATTGTGATTATTGATTTAGCGCACTATAAATTAGCCAAGTTTGAGCACTTATTTTTAGAGTACATAGAAACCGTACAATCGTGTTTAAGTACTGGGCTTTCACTTGTTCAGGCTATGCAATTTGCCGACGAACACGCCGATAAATACATTAAACCGCAAAGTCATTTATTACTGCAGCGCTTAAATATGGGCAGTGATATACAAAGCTCGTTTGCCCCTTTAATTAAACGCTACAACTGCGAAACCGTGCGGTTATTTGCACATAGCATAATTACTCATACACAAAGCCAGTGCGATTTAACTGACATGCTTAAAAGTGTATGCAAAATGATGTCGTTAAGAACGCTAGATCGCCAGCAGCTCAAAGCTAAGCTTTCTGGTACTAAATACGCTGCGCTGTTTAGTGGCGTTTTACCCTACGCTTTAGTGCCTTTATTTAATTACACCGATCCAACCTGGTTCGATCCGCTGTTAAATAACCCCAATGGCATGGCCTTTATTACCGTTGCTGTGCTTTGCCAGTTATTTGGCTTTTTATGGCTTCGCCTAAGCTTGAGGGTAACGCTATGATAGACCTATTTTTATTTGTTGGCTTATTGGTGAGTATGGGGGCATTTATCCATATTCAAAAGCAGTCATTAAAGGCTGAGGTTCAGCAACCTATCAAAACCAATATAAATTGGTACCCATTAATTGTTATTTCAAAAAGCCAATTTAGACAAGCAGGGTATCAGTTAAATAAAATTTTATTGAGCATGTACTGCTTTAAAATGGCCGCCACATTTTGTGCTTATACTGCCATAGAGATCACTGGTTATGTATTAAGTACACCGCTTGTAGCCATTATTTGTTTTATTAGCTTTTTTGCGCCTGATATGTGGTTTTTATTTAAAAAAGGCCAGCGTAAAGTACAAATAAACAATAGCTTAGAGTTTTTTTTAAGTGTGCTGTTAGTGTATATGCGCGCTGGCTTTTCGCTAGAGCGCGCATTTGCTTTAGCGGTTGATCACGGGTTAAGTAAAAAACACCCTTTATATAAAGAGCTTAAACTATTTTTGTTTGAGCTCAGTGCCGGTAAAGACCGCGAAACTGCCTTTAATTCGTTATATGACAGAACAGGGGTCTCGGGTTTAAAAAAATTAGCTAATTTAATGCTTATTGGCTCTAAGCTTGGCACCCCGTTAATACAGGCGGTTGAGTCACAATTAGAAAGCTTTGCGCTTAAAAAAAATATTTTATTAGCTAAAAAAGTAAATAAAAAAGCATTGCATACCACCTTTCCCATTATCTTAATTTGTTTTCCTATGTTTTTAGTACTGGTGTTTTTTCCTGCGGCGCTGCAGGTAATGAATGTACTAAAAATGCTGGTTGAAGTGCTATAGGAGCGCTCTATGAATAAACAATACCAACAGGGCTACATACTCACTATTGAGCTGATTTTAATTATTACCATTTTAATTATTGGCTCTATTGGTGGTGTTATTTTAGTGCGTGATGCACTTATTAAGCGCTATCACACAAAAGTAGATAACCAAATAATAGTGGTTGATGCTAATAACACCCCTTTAGGTATCGCCATTGGGTTTGATGAGCACCAAGCGCCTTTAATTTTTTACACAGACCGCCAAGCAAATGCAACATATCGCGCTTTAATTGGGATACGCGATGACAGGTTCACCTCACGAGAAGCCATTTATTACGATGCGCCTAATTGCCAAGGCAACCCGTGTATAAAAAGTTTAAGTGATGAGTTTTCAGATAGTTTAGGAGTTAGTAACACCGCTAATAGTGGCAATGTAAGTTATATCAATGCGCTACAGCAAGGCCCTAATTATGCCATTGGGCAATTAAGTAACTCCGTAATGGGGCAATTACTAAAAAGTACAGCATTAGCGTGCCCCGCAACAGGTGACGAAATTGTATCGCGCTATATGTCTCAAAAGGTAGTTACTGGTAACCCATGCGAAAGCTTTTCAATTGCTAAACAACAAGCCGATAGTAGTTGTTTGGTTGGTGTAACTGCACTTGGTAATCCGTTATTAGGCATAGACAGTCAGCAATTATCCCAGTCGTGCAATAGTTGCCAAACAGGGTATGAGCCGCAAGGCGATATTCTTGATTTATATTTGCCACAAGTTGAAGTGTTATTAGGAACCGCGCTTGATGCACTGTCGCTCATAGGTGTAGCAAGCAGAGTAGATGTAGAGCTAGGCAGTATTTGCTGCCCACAAGGTACGCAACTAGAAGAAGATGAAAATATAGTAGAAACACTGGTATTTACAATTTTAGAAACAACCTTTGAGCTGCTAGGTATCGATTTAATAAATAACGACATAATTATTCAAACGCTGGCCCTTATTGGCATAGAGCCTGGCGTAACTTACTGCGAGGCTTCGCTCAATTTAACTTCGGCAGAGCCGGTGTTAAATACACAAGGCGAACCTGCTTTAAATAACTTACTTCCGCCATTTAGAGTAAAACTTCCATCACATACAAGTGCTAACAGCACGCGTTGGATTTCTACACCGCCGAAAGGTGAAGGAGTGCGCCCATGAACAGCTCATATGCAAATAATATAAATGAATTTAACAACACACAAATAGATGAAATTAAACAAGAAATAACTGAAACACTGACCCTAATGAAGCAGTTTTATGATGTTTCTATTGTTAAATTCGTTGATCATAATGCCTTGTATACGCAACAAATTATTAGCTGCGATGACCCATACAAAGCCGACAGTGAATTAAATAGCTTGGCACAAACGTGCACACAAGAAAAACTCTACATAATTGAAGACACCTTATTTGACCCACTAACAAAAGGGCGCTGCCAACAGGTACGTTTTTACTCTCAATATCCCATTTATAATTTAGATAACAGCTTAATTGGCGTACTGATCATTGCCGATATTTCACCTAAAACACTTATAGGCTCTCAAAAAGAACAATTTGTATCTTTTGCGCAATTACTGCAAACCCAGCTTAATAAGCATTTTACCCCAACTAAGGCAATTAAACCGAGCGAGACAAAATCACTGAATCGATTTGTTCACTTATTTAGCTTAGCGCCGGTGGCCTTTTTAATTGCGCTGGTTATTTGCTCGTTCTCGGCTTTGCTTTTATATACGTTAGATAAAAAAGATAAAAAAAGTGCCTATGCCATACAAACTCAGCAGTTAAGGCAAACGCTGTTTGATGCATTAGAGCGCTTTGACAACCAAGCACTTTATATTACTCAAAAAGATAAAATTGTCGCAGGCTTTTTAAAAAGCCAACAAAGTTATACTCAGCAACAATTAAGTGATTTAGTAAAAACGCAGGTATCAAGCAGTTTAACGTATAAAGGTTTTGTTGTATTTGATAATGACTATAAACAACTTGCCATATGGTCTAAAAACAACTTTGATTTAGCAGCGTACGGCTTTACTAATTGGCTAAACGCATTTTCAATGCGAGCAAATAAACAATCAGTAGAGGTATTTACTGTAGCCGATACAGCGTTTTTAATTTCAGAAATAAACATGGGTAATAGCGCTATTTATACACTCACAGCCTTTGATTTAAGTAAGTTTTTAAATGCCATAATAGGTAAGCTAAATACGCAAAATTATAATTTATTTATATCAACCCCTCAGTTTATATTAGGAAGTAGGGGGGAGCTAAATGTTAAAACTATCCCTAACAGCATAAGCGCAGCAAGTAGCCGTTTTCCTGCTACGTGGCGCTTGCATGTGCAACCCATTAAACCGATAACGCCTGCTAATGTATCTAGGTTCGACTTATTTAAACTGGCATTAATTAGCTTAGCTATATTTGCATTTGTTTATTATTTTTTACGTTTACCAAGGCGCTTACATGACGAAATTAAACAAAAAAATACCCTTATACTTAATAGAGAATCGCTGTTTTCAAGCGCGCTTGATGCGCTGCCGCATGGCTTTGCCATTTTTAATAGTAACGAATTTCCGGTAATAACTAATCAGGCATTTAACGAATTGTTTTCTCATGTTATTCAAAACAATAAGCAATTAAGTTACAGCCAAATAATGAGTATTTCTCAACAAAATAATATTATTACCCATTATCAAGAACATAATAAATTAGCTAATGAACATAGCCAATTAATAGATATCGGCTTTAGTGATGGCCGCTGGATCACCGTTGTGCAAAGGCATACCGACTTTGGTGGCTTTGTTTGTTACTTTAGAGATGAAACACAAGCGCATCAAAAAGAGTTATTACTTGCCCAAGTAGTAGAAAAATCTAAGCAAGCTAACCAGCTAAAAGATAAATTTGTAGCACGCTTAGCAATGCAATTAAAAGCGCCACTGAGTTCACTGCAATCTATAGTAGAGCTTAATTATAAAAACAGTAAAGCCAATTTTAGCAATGAGTTAGAAAATGCATGCAAACAGTTAAGTTGTGTTGTTCAGCAGTTAGTTAATATAAATAAAACTGATACCGGTAAATTAAAGCTTAAAATGAGCGCTATTAATTTAGCTGACTTACTTAAAAATACGGCCGATATTCTTAATAAAGACTCTGATGATAAAAATATAATTATCAATAATAATGTGCCCATAGATAAAGGCATAAGCAGTGATGAAAAACTGATTATGCAATTAATTATTCAGCTGGCTAGTGAGCTTATAGAAAGCACACATCAAGGTAAATTGTCGTTAAATTCTGAGCTAATTAACGAGCAAGGTAAACATTATTTGTCGCTGGGTTTTTCTATAAATAACTTAGCAAATCAGGGGAGTTTTTATAGTCAGTTACAAATGGTATGCAAACAACAGTCTTTTGAAAGTGATATTAATTTTGATGCTACATTAGAGCTGCGCTTTTTTCTCTCAATTTTTAAAATGCTCGGCGGTAAAAATATTACTGTGCACGAGCGCGGTAAAACAACATCTATTAATTTATCGTTATTAGTTAACACGGTAGAATTGTTACCCGTAAGTGCAAACAAGCAAGAACCCATTACTGTAACTACAACGCATACAGAATTTAACAACACCAAATCGTTGTTATTAGTTGATGATGAACCGCTCGTAGAAATGGTTATTAAAGCCATGCTGAAAGATGAAAACGTAGCAATAGATTATGCAAGCAATGCAATAGAAGCTATGTTGATGGTGTCGAAAAATAATTACGATATTATTTTAATGGATATTGTTATGCCAGAACTCTCGGGCACTGACGCGATGCTTAAAATAAAAAAACATAACGCAGACAAGCAAACCAAAATTATTGCCCACACTTCAGATTCTGACACAAATAGTAATGCTAAGTATGTTGAACTTGGGTTTGACGACATGCTTGAAAAACCAGTAAAGCAGCAAGTATTAATTAATAAAATTAAGCATTTGCTAAGCTAGTCCAAAGTAAACAATATAAAACTGTAAAATACACAGGGCCTATTATTTTTAATAGGCCCAAACTGGCAGTAATTATTTCATGTAGCTGCTACTTTATTTCATAATTTTAAAAATGAAGGTTATTTTATAACTCTTTATATTTTATTCTTTTCGCTTAACTCAAAATAAATCCTACTTACTATTAATAGCCACAGACCGCGTTTTAAAAGGCTCTCAGGTTTTTGTAATTATTAAAACCTCAAAAAAATTATGTAAAAAACAAGCTGGGATGATAATTGCTCATCTCTATACATACACAGGTTTAGGCTAAATTTTAAATATTGATGAGGATATTAAGTATGAGTAAAACACAAACCATTACCGTTGAAGGCCACAAAATTGCATATCAAGAAATGGGCGAGGGCACACCGCTACTATTATTACATGGTATTCCGACTAATAAATCGTTATGGCGAAATGTTATGCCAACACTGAGTGAGCAACATCGTGTTATTGCACCTGATTTACTCAATTACGGCGAATCGGATATGCCAAAAAATACCGATGTATCAATTAATGCCCAGTGCAAAATAATCAGTAAATTTATGGATGAGCTAGGTATTGCTAAAGCAAACATTGCCTCTCATGATATAGGTGGCGGAATTGCACAACTCATGGCGGTAAATTACCCAGAAAAAGTAAACAGCTTAATATTAATTGATAGTGTTTGCTTTGATTCTTGGCCAATACCCGAGTTTGAACCTTTGCTTGAACCTGGTGTAGAGCAAGAAACATCAGTTGATGAGTTTGTTGATACGCTAAATGATTTTATGCCAAAAGGTGTATACGATAAAAGCATAATGACCGATGAGCTGAAAAAACAGTATTTAAAGCAATGGAGTAATGAGCAAGGTAAAGCAGCGTTATTCAATAATATGCGCCGACTTAATAAAGAGTACACACAAGCAATTGCCGGTGAGCTTAAAAGCTTAAAGCATGAAACCCTCATTTTATGGGGTGATGAAGATAACTTTCAAAAACCTAAATATGCACCTCAGTTAGCTCAAACCTTACCAAATGCAACACTAACTTGGATAGAAAAAGCAGGGCACTGGGTTATAGATGAAAAACCAGAACGAGTAACTTCGTTAATGGGTGAATTTTTGGCTGATAAAAAGTTTTAAAACACCTTAGTTTTAAAGGCCTAGTTAGCCACTTTGGCTAACATGTATATAAAACCATGCCGTTTGAGCTGTATTAATTTTTATATAATTAGTTACTCAAACGGCTTTTTGTTTTCATCTATTTTTTAGTATTAAACCATTAAAGTATAAATCGCTATTAATAGCTCAATATTCATACATTAAAATTGTGCGCATACGCTTTATATTAGGGTGATTACGCATAGGAAACTATAAATAAGCTAATTTAACATAATGCATGTAGGTATATAAAACCCCTTTATTCGCTAGGTCTACAAGTGACGTTACTACGTTGAATATAAGGCGAGGGTAACTGTATACTCGCGACTTTTATTAGTAATACCAAAAGCCTAAGACGATATTATTGTATTTATAAACAATTAGTTAGATACATATTGCTGTAATAATGTACTGCTAATTTTTACCCTCATTTAATTGAGGATAAAACAATGAAGACAATAATAAAGGCATCAATAGTACTTACAGGTTTATGTTTTGCGCACAGTGCAAGTGCAGACAATTGTTTACAAGGTTGCCCAACAGGTTTAGATAATGGCAATACAATTGAGCGAAGTATTTATACTTTAAAAAATAATCGTTATACAAAGTTTGCAGATTGGGTGGCTTACCATGTTACGACTAGCACTATGAGTGGACCATCGAGAAGCAGAAGTTGGAAAGCCGATCCTGATCTATACTCACATTACAAAGGGCGTGCCTGTCTTTCAGGATTAAATTTGTTCGAACTAGGGGCTATTTAATCGCGGCACGAGTTTTGTAACCTAGTGGGCTA
>NZ_DJHW01000001.1:35812-124337 GCF_002433295.1 Pseudoalteromonas sp. UBA6610
CGAGTTTTGTAACCTAGTGGGCTAAGTAAAAATCGAGTAACAAAGAGTAAATAGCCCCTAGAAAGAACCTTACTAGGCAACGCGTGTTTGGTATTTATGCTGCGTTATCGCCAATTTATGGGGAATAACCACACTACATTGGCTCTGCCTTGCCTAAAAACCAAACACACTATTGCAAATTCAATCTCGAATGACTGGCACGCCCTTAAACCTAGTGATTACACCGATGCATATGCAACAATAAATACCGATAGAGGCCATCAAGTTCCATTAGCATCTTTTAGCAATACGGCTGATTGGAAACTAACAAACTTACTTTCTAATATTACGCCGCAATCATCCGCATTAAATCAAGGCCCATGGGTTAGGCTTGAATCTGCAGTTCGAAATCACGTAGGAAATGGAAATGATTTATATGTAGTAACAGGTCCATTATACGAATATTATTTTGCAGAGTTACCACAAGCTAACGAAGCCCATACGATTCCAAGTGGCTATTTTAAAATTGTTATGCAGCAAACTGGTAGCACAATTAAAGCATCGGCATTTATTATGGAGCAAACAGCAAGTCGTAGTGATAACTTTTGTAATACCGAAGTAAGTATTGATGAAGTTGAATCGCGATCTGGTATAAATGTAATGCCAAACTTATCGTATAACAGTGCACAAACAATTGAATCGTCAGTGTATGGTTTAAGGTCTGAACTAGGTTGTAACTAAGTCATATTATTTTTGCGTAAAGCCTTAGGTTTTGAAGAACTTAAATCTAAGGCTTTAAATTAAACCTGATATGAGTCGCAAAAAATCTTGTAGCAATAAGTTAGCTTTAAATAAAATGATAGAAACGAAAATTACAATATTTGAGCCTGTTTAAAAAGGTAATTAATTTTCATAAAGGGAATATAGAGGCTGCTATATGGAATTTGTAATTGCTTGGTTTTATAAGATTGAAAGGCTACATAAATAGTTGCGAAAATATCAGTGTAAAAACTAGTCCGTAAGTTGTTGTTAAAAGTTACTGTGCATAACAATTTAAACGGTTAACTGAAAGACCAACTTTAAAAGACTATTACAAAACACCAGAAATAGGGGTTTATACGTAATTAATAGAAGCATAGTTACTCTGCTTATGCATTAACTTACCTTATTTAACATAATATAAATTATAGGTAGTTATGTATATTATAATAAGGAGTGCGCATTACACTCCCACTATGTCCAATACTAGACGGTATCGGACATTAAGCTTATTTTTACCAAGCTATACCAAGCCTTACTTTGCTAAGTGCTTTTAGTTTATTTCTGGTCATTAGGCTTTTATTATCCATTACACTTAAAACTTTACTAACTATATTACTTACAAAGAACTTTAAGCATTGGCTACTTTAAAATTTTAACTACACCAGTTTTTGCTTTGCTATTTTCATCAACGTTCTTTCATTGCGGCGCTCTTTTATTACAGCGCTATTTAAAACGTTTTACAAAAAGCCTAAATTTATCAATGCTTTATTGGTATTTTAAATGAGCCTGTTAGTTTTCCTTTTTGAAAAATAAAGGCTCAGTTAGTCAGTTATCATCCGTAGATTTTAAAAAACTACCTAAAACAACCTTGGCTAATCCATACTTAAAATACGTTCTGCTGTGTATTCGTTAGTAATTAAACCGCTGATCATATTCGATCTAACTGCACCAAGTATCGCAAGTACTTTATCTTCACCGGCGGCTATAGCGTAAATTTGTTTATTACCTTCAATTTTTAATGGCGTACTGGCAACACGTTGGTTTACAGTGCAGTCAATTAATTGGCCGCGTTTGTCGTAAACCCAGCTGATCATTTCGCCCACAGCCCCTAAACTTTGTAGCTCTTTTAGCTCTTGCTCATCAACAAAGCCATCAATATGCAATGGCGATTTTTCGCCTAGGCTACCTACACCCACAAACGTTACGTCGGCTTGGGTGGCCAATTTTAAGTTACTGGTAATATTATGTTGTGAATGCAATTGCTGTTTTTCTTCAACACTTCTTGGTAATACAGGAAGCGGCATTGGGTAATGCTTTGCATTTATATGCTCGGCCATTCTAACGACTACATCATAAGGTGAAGCCGACCCATCAAGTGCCATGTTACCTAGCATCGCCACTACTTTGTGTTGGCTACAATCTAGCGTTGGCAGTTCATCAACGCATGCACGTAATACGCGCCCAGTACCCATAGCTAAAATTTTCGGTGTTTCTGATTTTAAATGGCGTTGTATTTCAGCAGCACCGGCTTGCGCTAAACCCACTGTAGAGTTTGGATCTGAGCCATCGCTAGGCACTACTTCACAAGAGTCTAAGCCAAAACGGCTTTTAATTTTTTCTGCTAAATCCATACATTTAGCAATAGGATGATCGAGCCTTACTTTAATAAGCCCTTGGCTTACAGATAGTGCCACCATACGTTGAGCAGATTGACGAGATACATTGAGCTTCTTGGCAATTTCGTCTTGTGTTTTACCCGCAACATAATAGAGCCACCCTGCTCTAGCTGCATCATCGAGCTTACGTATTTCTGTATTTGATAGCTTTGCCACATAAACCTCTTATTTTGATAAGCCGCTTAGTTTAGCGATAAATCATTTTATAATATTTGCAAATATATCATTCATTTATAAAATGCCGAAGTGTCACATTAATTTAATAACCAATACTTTAGGTAAATTTACTATTCCTAAAGTATTGGCTTACAACGGTGAATTAAACTGTTGGGTTTTTAATCGTTAAACCATTTTTATCAAATCTATGTACCTTGTGCTCTGGTGCACTTAAATAAATTGTATCGCCATATTGTAGTGGGCAATCGCCATCTGCTTTTACCGTAACCGTACTGCCATCGTTAATAGTTACATGTAAAAAGCTTTCAGAACCTAAATGCTCGATTACGCCCACAGTACCTTGCCAAGTTCCTGACTCAGTTGAAATTTCAAAGTGCTCAGGACGCACACCTAAACTGTGCGTTTGTGCATGGCTATCGTTATCTACTTCAATAAAGTTCATTTTTGGTGAACCAATAAAGCCTGCCACAAATTTATTTACCGGGTGCTGATAAAGCTCAAGTGGCGTACCGACTTGCTCAATAATCCCGCCATTAAATACCGCAATTCTGTCTGCCATAGTCATCGCTTCAACTTGATCATGTGTTACATAAATCATTGTTGTAGCTAAGCTTTTGTGCAGTTCAGAAATTTCTAATCGCATATTTACACGCAGTGATGCATCTAAATTTGAAAGCGGTTCGTCAAACAAAAAAGCCGACGGTTGCCTAACAATTGCGCGCCCTATTGCTACACGTTGGCGTTGCCCGCCCGATAATTGCCCTGGTTTACGGTCTAGGTAATCAGTTAAATTAAGTATTTTAGCGGCATTTGCTATTTTACTTTCAATTTCAGCAGGGCTTACTTTTGCGCGTTTTAGTGGAAACGCAATGTTATTGCGTACACTCATGTGCGGGTACAAAGCGTACGACTGAAATACCATAGCTAAACCACGTTTTGCCGGTGGCGTCTGTGTGGCATCTTGGCCATCAATCTCAATTGTGCCGCTGGTTGTGTCTTCCAATCCGGCAATCATACGTAGTAATGTTGATTTACCACAGCCCGATGGCCCTACAAATACAATAAATTCACCGTCTTTTATCTCTAAATCAAGCGGTTTAATTACGTTAACTTCATCAAAACTTTTAGTTACTTTTTTTAGTGTGATGCTGCCCATGTGTGTTCTCCTACTTTACTGCGCCAAAGCTTAAGCCGCGCACTAATTGTTTTTGACTAAACCAACCAAGAATTAATATTGGCACAATGGCCATGGCAGATGCTGCCGACAACTTGGCGTAAAATAACCCTTCAGGGCTTGAGTAACTGGCAATAAATGCCGTTAGTGGTGCGGCATTCGCAGCGGTTAAAATGAGTGTCCAAAATGCTTCGTTCCATGCCAAAATTACGTTTAACAGTAATGTTGAGGCTATGCCGGGTAATGCGATTGGCAGTAATACATGAAATATTTCTTCGCCAATAGTTGCACCATCCATTCGTGACGCCTCTAAAATTTCACCCGGAATTTCTCTAAAGTAGGTGTATAACATCCATACCATAATCGGTAAGTTTATTAAGGTCATAACAATAACTAAGCCCAGTTTTGTATCTAATAAGGCAAAGTCTCTAAAGAGTAAATAAATAGGAATTAACACCCCTACCGGCGGGAGCATTTTTGTAGAAAGCATCCACATAAGTAGGTTTTTAGTTTTTTTCGTTTGCACAAACGCCATTGACCACGCGGCTGGTACGGCTATTAATAAGCCCAATAAACTTGAGCCTAGTGATATAACCACCGAGTTCCAAAAGTGATCAAAATACGGCGAGCGGGCTAACACATCTTGATAGTTTTCCAGTGTCCAATCAAAAGCAAATAACGCTGGTGTGGCTGATATTGCTTCTGCTTCGGTTTTAAAACTGGTGATTAATGTCCATAAAATTGGGAAAAATATCATCCCACTGATGGTCCATGCTGCCAGGGTATAAATTAGTTTTGATTTTTTATTTGCTGCACTAGCCATGATTAACCCTCTAAGTTTTTACCAATAAGGCGCATTAAAAATATGGCTACAATATTGGCAATAATTACTGCAACTATGCCCCCTGCTGAGCCCCCGCCTACATCAAATTGTAATAACGATTGGGTGTAAATTAAGTAAGTAATATTGGTTGATGCATACCCAGGTCCGCCACTGGTTGTCACTAAAATTTCTGCAAAAATAGACAGTAAAAATATAGTTTCAATTAAAATAACAGCGGTAACAGCGCGTGATAAATGCGGCAGCACGATGTAAAAAAACTTACTAAAAGGCCCTGCACCATCTAAATCAGCAGCTTCGAGTTGTTCGCGGTCAAGGGATTGAATTGCCGTGAGTAATATCAACGCTGCAAACGGTAACCACTGCCAAGAAGCAATAATAATGATTGAAAACAAAGGCATTTGCGCAAAAAAGTCGATAGGTTCAAACCCGAGCCAAATTGCAAAGTGTGCAAATAATCCATTTACAGGGTTCATAAACATGTTTTTCCACACCAAAGCCGATACGGTTGGCATAACAAAAAATGGGGCGAGAACCATAATACGAACATAGTTTCGCCCCCATATTGCTTGGTCGAGGAGAACAGCTAAACCGATACCACCACAAATTGTGATAGCTAATACACCCGTTACTAAATAAAGGGTATTAAAAAAGGATTCAACAAATGCGGGATCTGTTAAAAAAAACTCGTAGTTTAAAAAGCCTACAAATTCGCGTTCACCAGGAATAAGTAAGTTGTAATCTACAAACGAGAAATAGAGTGTCATGCACAGCGGCACTATCATCCATCCTAGTAATAAAATTACACTAGGAAATAGCATTGTGCGTGCAAGCGTACGAGACTGTGTAGTTGCCATATCAGTGACCTTCAAAAAGTCAGCATTATCCTTAGCAACAACGACAAACGGCTACTAGATAACATGCTAATGCTGACGAAAAATACGAGGTAAGCGTTAAACTTACCCGCCTACTTATTTATTTTGGGTAGCGTGCTTTACGCATTGTGCGCTCAACTAGGCGTTGTGATGTGTTAAGCGCTTGCTCAACAGTCATTTGCCCAGTAAGTGCAGCGGAAAACTGCTGCCCAACAGCAGTGCCAATTCCTTGAAATTCAGGGATAGCAACAAACTGAATGCCAACATAAGGCACGGGTTTAACAGTAGGGTTTTTCGGGTCGGCCGAATTAATAGAATCAAGCGTTATTTGTGCAAACGGTGCTGCATTCATGTATTGCTCGTTTTCATAAAGTGATGCGCGAGTACCCGGCGGTACTTTTGCCCAGCCTTTGTTATCGGCAACTAATTGGCTGTACTCTTTTGATGTAGCCCAGCTAATAAATTTCATTGCAGCATCAGATTTTTTACTACTAGAAGGAATTGCAAGTGTCCATGACCATAGCCAATTACCACGTTTACCTAGGCCATTATCTGGTGCAAGTGCAAAGCCTACTTTATCAGCTACTTCAGAATCTTTTTTATTGGTTACAAATGCGCCAGCAACCGTTGCATCAATCCAAATACCACATTTACCCGTTTGAAATAACGCTAGGTTTTCGTTAAACCCATTCGCTGACGAACCCGCAGGTCCAGACTCTTTCATAACATCTACATAGTACTGGAGTGTGGCTTTCCACTCAGGGGTATTAAATTGTGGTTTCCAATTTTCATCAAACCAGCGAGCGCCAAACGAATTTGCCATTGAAGTAATTAAAGCAACATTTTCGCCCCAACCCGCTTTACCGCGTAAGCAAAGGCCATAAACACCTTCATCTTTATTGGTCATCGCTTTTGCAGCTTTTTGAATAAAGCTCCACGTAGGCGCGTTTGGCATTTCTAGACCGGCTTTTTCCATTAGGTCTGTACGGTACATAACCATAGAGCTTTCGCCATAAAATGGGGCCGCGTATAATTTGTTATCTATCGTTAAACCACTGCGAATAGCCGGTAGTAAGTCATCAACGTCGTAATTTTCACCTAGGTTATCAAGCTCAGTTAGCCAGTTTTGTTTACCCCAAATTGGCACTTCATATGTGCCAATTGTCATTACATCGTATTGGCCGCCTTTTGTGGCAACATCGGTTGTTACACGTTGACGTAAAATATTTTCTTCTAGTGTTACCCATTTTAATGAAATCTCTGGGTTTTGTTCTTCAAAATGATTGCTTAGCTCTTTCATGGTGATCATGTCACCATTATTAACAGTGGCAATGGTTATGGTTTCTTTAGCGGCTACGTTAATAGCCATAACTGAACACGCGAGCATTAACAATTTAGTTTTCATCGGGTTAAACCTCATAAATATGTTAAATGACGCTTAAAAAATAACTGTAAAGCGCCTTAGTAAATAAAGCGGTGAGCAATTTCAACGTATTTACAGCGTTGAAATTACCTTTAAACCAAACAGTAAGTTAGTAAGCTATTTAAAATTTAACTGAGATTTCTGAGGTGAAACCGTCAAAACCACGACCAATTTGGCCGCCTGAGTTTGCGCCTTCTTCTTGGTTTACATACTCAACTTTTAAAAGTGTTGAATCTGTAAACCAGTAACCTGCGGCTACTTGTAAGCGCTCAACGGTGTTATCGTTTTGGCTGATTAAATCGGAAGTGTTTTCTGACTCTGCATAGCGTGCGGCTACGTAAAGTTTTTCAGGAATGATATATTGCTGTGCTTCAACGGCGTAATATTCTACTGAGCTTTCGCCTTTAATTACACTGTTAGAATCAAACGAGGTACCGTTTTCGTCTGCCACGCCATCTGTACCAAAGTAGGTAATACCTGCCACTGCGTTACCTGCAGAGTCTGCAAAGGTGTAATCGTCAGACGATTTACCCAACATTAAAATAATGCTGGTTTGCTCTGATGGCTGATACGCTAAATTTAATTGAATGATAGACTGATCAAGCCCTGGCATAACGCCTACGTGAGTATCACGTTCGCTTGAAGGAGAAGCCGAAAAGTTATAGTTTTCGCCATCACCAAAACGGTAATTTGTTGTTGTGAGTCCATCTAAGCTCGCTACGCCATTTTCAAAACGAAGTTGGTCGCCTTGGTTAGCTTGTAAGTAATTTAAGCCAACTTTAAAGCCACCTTCAAACTCTAATGTACCTTGTAAGCGGTAATTAAAGCCTCTATCTTCTTGAAATGCTTCGCCAAAGCTTGATGTAGTAATGTGACCTGCCACGTTATAAGAACGAAGCACACCACTGTCAAAAGTTTCTGTGTAGCTTAATTGTGCACCGTTTTCTGCGGTTGCGTAGTCGTTAATGCCGTTACCAATTAAGGCATTACCTTGGTTATCAGCGCCGTCTTGAAAACCTTTGAACTGAAATGGAGACGCGCCAATATTACCTAAACGAAGCGTTAAATTTTCGTTTTCGTTTGGTGTGCCGTATAAGCCAAGTAAATCAAATTCAATACCTGCAAAGTCGTTATGGAACGAAAAATCACGGTCGCCGCCGCCAAAATCGTTTGGCTCTTCGGCTATATCAATGTCGGCAGTAATGTATTCATTTATATGAAACTTAAGCATTAAGTTAGCTCTAATACGCCCAAAACCTGATGATTGTTCTTCATCTCCAGGACGAAATGCACCGTCTTTAGCTTGAATAGACTGAAAGTTTTGCATTGCTAGAAAGTTAACGTCAAGGCGGTCAAAGTAATCTGACATTTCTGCTTGTGCAGGCGCCGCCAACGCTGCTGCTACTAAAGTTAGCGCAAATTTAGCTTTCTTATTATTTAACATAATGAACTCTCTATTTAGTGTGTTGTGTATTTTCAGTGTGCAGCTAAAGCAAATGGGCATTTTATTTAAATGTGTTTTTAAACTTCATAATGAGCATTGGCTCAGCTAATGAGCATAATCACAAATGAATAATGTAACGTCAACATCTTTTATTACAAAACATTTACATGAAATCGCACTTATAAAAATTTACATTTATAAACAAGGGTTTAATAGTTTTGAATTCCAAAATAAAATTGCCAGTTATGACTAAAGTCTTATTTAAAGTGTTCTGTAGAGGGCTATTGAAGATCGTTATTTAACATTTATTAACCAATTAAATGGTATGGGCGTTTAATTAATACGGCAGGTTTAGGCGCGTAAAAGCGCTAATTGGTTGTTTTTTGATTTACTTTCTTGAGCTTATACAGTGCTTAGCATAAAATTAAATTACTTTAGATGTATAAAAAATAGAAGTAATTAACATATGGAATTTGTGCGCCCGCTTGAGCCTATACTTATTATTGATGACGTTAAGGAAATACGTGACTACCTAAACCAAATATTAACGGAGCTAGGCTTTGAAGATATTTTAGAAAGCAACGATTACCTTTCTGCAAAACCCCTTCTTGATAAAAAATCACCCAATGTCATATTTTTGGATGTGGACTTACCTGATTCTGAAAGCTCTGATATTCTAGAACATATTAATGATAGCTACCCTCACGCTCACGTTGTTATGTGCTCGGGTCATAACACCCTTGAAAACGTGCAAAATACATGGGAATTAGGCGCTAAAGGCTTTATAGAAAAACCTTTTAACGCTAAAAAGGTTAATTCTGTTATGAAGCGCCTCGAACTAAGCGAATAAAATAAGGTCAGTATGCAAAGCACTGTTACGGCAATTATCGACGATTTATCGAGTGTTATTTTTGGCAAAAAAAAACAAATAAAACTAGCACTCACCTGCTTATTCAGTGAAGGACATTTACTGATAGAAGATTTACCCGGTATGGGCAAAACTACGCTCTCACATGCACTTGCTGCAGTGCTTGGGCTGTCGTATCAGCGTATACAATTTACAAGTGATCTTTTACCTGCCGATATTTTAGGAACCAATGTATTTAACGCTAATGAGCACACGTTTACATTTCATAAAGGACCGATTTTTAGCCAAGTTGTATTAGCAGATGAAATAAACCGCGCGGGCCCTAAAACGCAAAGTGCATTGCTTGAGGCGATGGAAGAGCAGCAAATTACAGTAGATGGTACTAAGTACACGTTACCAAATCCTTTTTTTGTAATTGCCACGCAAAACCCGCTTTATCAGTCGGGTACTTACCCACTTCCAGAATCGCAGTTAGATCGATTTTTAATGCGTATAAGTTTAGGTTTTCCTCCTAAAGAGGCTGAAAAACAACTTATTTTAAACATCAAACCGCGAGACTACAGCCAATTACCACAAAGAATAGACGCTAAGCAGCTACAGCAAATTCAAACCTTAATTAACCAAATTGTGATAAGTAGCCCTGTAATCGATTACATTATTGAATTAGTAACGCATACTCGTCAAAGCGTAGCATTTGCAGGCTCGCTGTCTCCTCGGGCAAGTATGGCGCTTGCCAAAGCGGCTAAGTCGTGGGCATTTATTGAAGGGCGAGAGTTTGTAACCCCTGACGATGTACAAGCTGTATTTGCCAGTGTGTGCCAACACCGCTTAGGACTGCATAACGAGTCGGGCGAAGCGCAAGTAAATGAAATTTTAAAAACCGTTGCTGTGCCAGTTTAACGTGTTATTTAAAAAAAAAGCCAAAAAGGTCGGTATATTAGGCGCATTAAAAAAGCGTTTACTTAATAAACTACTTAAAAACAAGCATTCAAAGCAATCCATTACGCTGGCTCATAACAATATTTATGTAGTGCCCTCGCAGCTCGGCTTTTACTTTATTATTGTGGCTATTTTAAATTTTGTTATGGGCATTAATTATCAAAATAACTTAATTTTGGTGATGGCTTATTTAATGTTTGTGGTGATGATTATTGCCGTTCTGCTTGGTTATACAAACGCCAAAGGGCTAAAAGTTGAATATATAAAAAGTTTTGCCAGCTTCTCACCAAATAAAGGATCGGTTAAATTTATTTTAAAAGCCCCTACACTTACGCAATCAGTATCGCTTGGCTACTCAAGTGACTCAGAATACGCAAAGCACTTAACGCAAGTTACGCCCAAAGACAGCGCTTTAATTATTAACCTACCTTATAATGCCCGCGGTAAATATACCCTTGAAAGTTTTAAAATACACAGTAATTACCCATTTGGGCTGGTAAGCGTGTGGAGTTATATACAACCCAATGACTCTGTTTACGTTTACCCTGGGCCAGAGCATGTACTAAACGACACTTACAACAGTACGTTTGAACACACAACGCAAACAGGCAGTATTAAAGAGCCCGGCAGCGAAGAGTTTGATGAACTAATTACGCATTTACCAGAAATGGGATTGCAGCGAATTTCATGGAAACATTATGCTAAATCACAGCAGTTACTCGTAAAAGAATTTATAGATTATAAAAAGTCCGATATTGTTTTTGATTTTAACCTGCTAACGGGTAACACCGAGCAACGCTTGAGTCAGCTTTGCTTTTTAGTGTGTAATGCATGCGAAAACAACACACCGTTTACACTGATTTTGCCCTCAGCAAATTACAAAGCAACTAACGACGCGCACGATAAATCACAGTGTTTAGCACTTTTGAGCGAATACTGCGGAGCAACTAATGGCTGAGCTATTAAATTACCGGGCAATTAATTTAGCAATGAGCTTTATATACGCCTGCTTATTTGCGTTTTATTTATCGCATATGCCCATACTGTTTATTGGGGTTTTATCGCTTTTATGCCTTTGGAACGTGTACTTAACACTGACTAACAACCCTAAACCTAACGCGTGGCTTGCAAATATTTTGGCTGGGTTAGCTTTAATATTAATGATTTACACCATAGGTATAGGCGATACAGTCATATTGTTTGTTGCTATGTTATTGCTCTCTAGTATTTTTAAATTACTGCAGGCTAAAACAAAAAAACATTACCATATTATTGTCACACTCACGTTTTTTTCTATTTCATCGGCGTATTTGTTTAACCAAAGCATAATAACCACCTTAACCATGAGCGCCCTATTTTTACTCAACTTTGCTGTATTGAGCTTAATTGAATCTTCTCATAGTTTAAAATTAGCCTCTAAACAAAGTGCTAAGCTGTTATTTATTGCTTTGCCTTTAGCAATATTTTTGCTGTTGTTTTTACCTAAAATGCCCGCTTTTTGGCAGTTACCTGGGCCAAAGCTTGCTAAAACAGGGCTCTCTGAACAGGTTGACCCGTTTGATATTGCAAAGCTGTCTAATTCTGATGAACTGGTTTTTAGAGCGCGTTTTGATAACAACACGCCCGCCTCGCCTTATTATTGGCGAGCACTTGTACACGATACTTTTGATGGTAAAGCGTGGAAAACATCTGATTTATTAAAATATAATAATCAAAGCGCTGATCCCAATAAACAAATTACGATACAACACACCTACACTATTATTGCCGAGCCTGCTAATCAAAAATGGTTATATGGGCTTGATTACGCAACCAGTAACAATAAAAATGTTGAAAGTAATGCGCTAGGGTTACTTCGAAAAAAACAATATCAAGCTAAAAGCTTGCAGTATCAGGTATCAAGTGCAGCACTGAGTACAGAGCAACTTTCAAATTGGCAAACCGCTTATTACACACGCTTAAATAACCAAACAAACCAACAAGCAGCCAAGCTTGCTGCCAAACTTAAACAATCAACCACCTCGCAAAGCGACTTTTATAATGCATTGCTTAGCTACTTTGCTGAACAAGAATTTAGTTACACGTTAACCCCTGAGCCAATGACCGGTGACAGCACTATTGATCAATTTTTATTTGATAAAAAGCGCGGCTTTTGCGGCCATTACGCCAGTGCAGCAGCGTATATTTTTAGAAGCGCCGGTATTCCCGCGCGCTTGGCCAGCGGTTATTTAGGGGGCGAAAAAAACCAAACAAATAATTATTTATCGGTTCGTCAATACGATGCCCACGCTTGGGTTGAAGTGTATATTAATAATCAGTGGCAAATTTTTGATGCCACTGCGGTGGTCGCCCCCGAGCGGTTAAATGGTTCACTTTCACAAAACGAAGAACTCAATGATGAATTTAAAAGTAATCTCGATTTTGGCTTAGTGAGTTTAAGTAACTTTGCAGCCGTTAATTGGTTAAGGCTCAAACTAGAAACCCTTGATTACCAATGGACTAGCTGGGTACTTGGCTTTGACGAAGAAAAGCAAAGCAACTTTTTAAAATCACTTTTTGGTAGTAAACATCTTTGGCTGGTCCCTTTGGCGGTTATTTTAGGACTTGCTTTTAGCTTTGCTGCTTACTTTATTTATTTAAATTGGCCACGCAATAAAAGTAAACGGCCGCCGTTAGTTGTAGAATTTGAGGCAATTAAGCACTGGGCAGATAAAAGCCACATAGCAGCGCCTAGTCATTATTCACCTAATCAGCAGTTAATATACTTTGCTGAGCAAAGCCCTAATGCTGCGGAACCTTTAAGCGAATTTAGCTATTTATTTAACCAAGTGCGCTACGCTAAAAAACCTTTTACTAAAGAACGTAAAAATCAGGCTAAAGATCTGATAAAATTAATTAAATCTTCAAAATAGAGAAAACTATGAATGCGGTTGTTATAGGCGTTATTTTAATGCTTGGGCTCTCCTTAGCCCGTGTAAATGTCATTGTAGCTATGATAATTAGTGCACTTGTAGCTGGTTTAACAGCGGGTTTAGGGATAAAAGAAAGTGTTGATGCATTTAATTCTGGTTTGTCGGCCGGCGCTGAAATTGCACTAAGTTACGCAATGTTAGGTGCCTTTGCAGTGGCTATTTCAAAATCGGGATTAACCCGTATCCTCGCCGAAAAGCTATTAAACAAAGTGAATGCACAAGGTGCTGGCAGCGAAACCTTTTTAAGCTATTTTATTTTATTAATTATATTAGGCTGCGCTATCTCTTCTCAAAATTTAGTACCTGTGCACATAGCCTTTATACCTATTTTAATCCCCCCTTTGCTGGTTGTGTTTAATCAACTACGTATAGACCGTCGCGCCATTGCCTGTATATTAACGTTTGGTTTAGCTACCTCTTACATGGTATTGCCTTATGGATTTGGTGGCATTTACTTATACTCTATTTTGCATAAAAACTTAGTTGATAACGGCCTAGACATAGTTAACACCCAAGTGCCTATGGCAATGATTATTCCTGCCTGCGGTATGTTGGTTGGGTTAATTATTGCGGTGTTTATAAGTTACGCAAAGCGCCGTGACTACCAAGCGCAACCGTTAACAACACAAAGCAAAGCTAGCGACATTGAGAAGCCAAAAAAAGTGATGATCGTGGGTTTGTTTGCTGTGCTTTCATCATTGGTTGCACAAAACCTAAGTGGCTCTATGATATTAGGCGGCCTTGTTGGCGTAATGATATTTAGTGTATTTGGTGTTGTTAAGTGGGAAGAAAACGGCGACGTATTTAGTAAAGGCGTCGCCATGATGGCGATGATTGGCTTTATTATGATTTCGGCTCAAGGATTTGCCTCAGTAATGAAAGCAACCGGTGATGTAGCAAGTTTAGTTCACAGTGGCGCGGCGTTATTTGATGGCAATAAGCCCCTCGCTGCGGCCTCTATTTTATTGGTGGGATTATTGATAACAATGGGTATTGGTAGTTCGTTTTCTACAGTGCCAATTATAGCTACCTTATTTGTTCCTTTATGTTTAGATTTAGGTTTCTCGGTTATGGCAACTGCGGCTTTAGTGGGCACAGCGGGTGCATTAGGTGATGCGGGCTCTCCTGCCTCAGACTCTACACTTGGACCAACCTCGGGTTTAAATGCCGATGGTCAACATGACCATATACGAGATTCAGTGATCCCCACCTTTATACATTTTAATATTCCATTACTTATATTTGGTTGGATTGCGGCTATGGTGCTTTAACACCTCTGCACTTACAGTGTGTAAAATTCATTATTTTTAAGGCATGCATTCCATGCCTTTTTTATACCTCCCTATTTTGCTGACGAAATCTATATATCTTCATAGCTGCTAAGGTTGTTTTTTACAACAAACCAGTATGATGTGTTCTTTTTATATAATTAAAGAAGCACCTAAAAAAGGTGCTTCTTTAAAGGCCGCTTGCCTTAATATTTACTTGTCAAAACCGTAAATCATTTTATCGCACACAACCGGTGTCGGTCTGTGGTCATCATCTACGGCTACAAAAGTAAAGCTGCCTGAAATCGCCGAGTGCTTATCATCTTTATGCATGGTCTCTAAACAAATATCTACATCCACTTTAAGTGATGTATTGCCCACATGCACAACTTTAGCAATTAGCTCAGCAAAAGTCCCCGCTGGAATAGCCTCTTTAAAATCAACTCTATCAGATGAAATAGTCACTAACGGCTTTCGGCAAAAACGAGTGGCGGCAATAAAAGCAACCTCGTCCATCCATGCTAACGCATCGCCACCAAATAATGTGTTGTGATGATTAGTGCGCCCAGGAAACACCGTTTTAGTGACCGAGGTCGTTGAGTCTTCAATACGCTTTGCAATAATTGCATCGCGGTTAATGTCTGTCATAGTATCTACTTTTTATTAGCAAGCTTATCTTGCATCAATAATGCTGGGTCTAGGCGCTCGCCTTCCCAATTAAAACGCCAATCAAGGTGTGGGCCTGTTACACGCCCTGTTGCACCTATTTCGGCAACTTTGTCGCCTTGGCTTATTGTATCGCCTACTTTTACATCTAATTTGCTTAAATGAATATATGTAGAGGTAACGCCATGGCCGTGGTCAATAATAAGCGTACCGCCAGAGTAGTATAAATCGGGGTCAGCAAACACCACGGTGCCACTAATCGGAGCATAAACAGGCGAGCCGGTTTTATTGGCAATATCTAAACCGAAATGTGGGCGTCGCGGTTCGCCGTTAAAATAACGTTGGCTACCATAAACACCCGATATACGCCCTTGTGCAGGCTTTAATACCGGCTCTAAAAAGTACTGTAAATCAGAGTTAACTGCGCGCGCTTTACGTATTGCTTGCGCCTCACGGCTAATACGTGCGCTTACTTCTTTAGGGGGCGACACATACTTTTTAGCCACACCGGTAATTTTATCAATTTTATAATCACGTTTAGTGATCATTAAATCTTGAGTATGTGTTTTACCGTTATTATCTACCCACGTAAGGGCGTGTTTTGCTTTCGCATCGCGACCAAAGCCAAACACAAAATCGCCAGAGTCTGATAACTTTAATGTTTTACCATCTAGTGATACCGACTTTACATTTTCAAGCTTGCCTGTCACTAAGCCGCCCTGTGTAAGGTGCCCTTTTAGCTCAAGCGCTAATGCACTAAAGCTAGTTGTGGTTACAAGCGCTGTGGCTAAAAGAGTTTTAAGCATAACTAATCGATCCCTTTCCTACGCCTTCATAAGCGGTAATTTTTACGTCTTTGTCTGGGTATTCTGCCTTAACTTGCTCAGCAAGGTGTTGAGCAATACATTCTACCGTTGTATCAACAGGTAAAATGTCACAGCGTGACTCGCTAATCGCCATTTCAAAGTAACCTTGTGCAGCGGTGTAGGCAAAGCACACATCATCGTTTTTAGCGCTTATGTGTTTTAATTCGCTTGCAGCGATTTGGTCTTCACGCGTGGCTAAGTAAATATCTTGCCATTTTTCTGCCCATTGCTTTTGTAAGCGTGGCATAGACATACCATCTAAACTAATACCAATTTGCGAACGATGGCCATGAATAATACGCTGACAGTTGCCATCGTGCTTTTTAAGGCCATGGCTGTAATGATAATAAAAACTTTGGCTGTGCTCTGGTTTAAGCGACAACTCAATTTTTTCAATGTTTCCTGGCAGTTTTGGTAAAATAGTGTCGATTAAAAATTCAGTCACTGATTCAACGCTAATTTCTGGTGCATCTATCATGCAATAAGCTTGATGCGGAGCACTCATGGCTAAATGGTGGTTATCACCAAATGTGCAATCAAGCGTTTTGTGCGAATCAAATTCTTGTACTGTGCCATTTAAACCTTTAGCAATTGCTAGTTTGTGGTCTAAACAGTCGTCAATTATGCCTTTAATTTGCTTTTTAACTAAGCCAAAGTCTAACACCATAGACTCTTCATTTAGCTTGCCATGCAACGTTAAGTCAACAATCCAGCTCTCGCCAACGGCGCCGCGTTTGTTACATAAGTAAGAAAAATCAATCACTGTTAGTGAGTTAACAAAAAGGATCATAAACTTCCTTTAAACTGGTTATAAGTCAGGGGTAATTATAATGATTTCTGATTGTAATTGCGCGGTTTTATAGTGCAAAAAGCAATCGCCACTACTGATTGGCGATAAATCACGCAAAAAAGTGTTTTTTTCAACTGCTCCGAGTTGTTTAGCGTACAAGTGTACGCTAAAGTACTTGGCAATTTCTAAGCGAAGATAAGTGTTATGGAACCTAAAAATAGCTATACAAAAGAAGATTTGATCCTATGTGGTCAAGGTGAAATGTTTGGTGAAGGTAACTGCCGTTTACCAAGCGACAACATGTTAATGATGGACCGTATTACTTCAATCACTGCTGATGGCGGCGAGCACGGTAAAGGCCAAATTGTAGCTGAGCTTGATATTGACCCAAGCCTATGGTTTTTCGATTGCCATTTTAAAGGCGACCCAGTTATGCCAGGTTGTTTAGGGCTAGATGCTATGTGGCAACTCGTTGGCTTTTTCTTAGGCTGGTCTGGTGGGCCTGGTTTAGGCCGTGCTTTAGGTGTGGGTGAAGTTAAATTTACCGGTCAAATTTTACCTACCGCTAAAAAAGTAACGTACCGCCTTGATATGAAACGTGTAATTAAGCGTAAATTATTTATGGGTATGGCTGATGGCACAGTTGAAGTAGATGGCCGCGTAATTTACGAAGCAAAAGATTTAAAAGTGGGCTTATTTCAAGACACAAGCGCATTCTAAAATTAGTAATGTATGCAAAAAGGCCTCCATTTGGAGGCCTTTTTACGTTAATTCTTATTTGATGAATTAGGTTTTATACATGTTTCGGTTTTCAATTGCTTCACGCCAACCGCCTAACCATTCTGACTTAGGATCGATTTGCTGATAAGGGCATAGCTCTTTTGAGCGCCCGGCTAAACCTGCTTTAAAACCTTGAGAATGAGCTCTTTCTAAACGATCTCTTTTTTGTCTCTTCATCGGTAATATCCTCACCTTTTTTAATTATAAATTTTGTAGCATTAGTGAAATCTACATTTAATGAATAGTTAATAAAAATGTTAAATTCAAATAGCAAAATTAATTAATTTGTTTGACATTAACTAACATGCTGATGCAAAAATAATTTAACATTAATAAAAACACAGTGGTCGCACCACTTCATTTCTTACTACTTCTTTAATTTACAATACGGCTATCTAACCGCTTAAATGCACTTATGTGCTAAGGCGTGTTCTACTTTGCTGATTTAAATATCTCCATTAAAGCGATTAAATAACTGCTTAATGAAAGCAGCTAATGGGAAGCATATAGTTGGTATTTATGGTGCTTTACCGCCTTGTCTAAATGCCAAACACCACTGCAAATTTAACCAGCAAAAATCAACACGACCTATTTATCCGACACACCTTTTTTGGCTAAGTTCCAAACAAAAATGTAATCATGACGATTTTATTGCAATTTGCCCTTTTGTTTAAAAAACAGCTTTAACGATTTATTTTTAAACAATTGGTATTTATGCTTGATTAATTAAAGTCGATCGGTCTAATATGGATTAACTATAAAAAAGGCTATTAGGGGTTACTTATAATGAACACTGCTCAGGCACCTGCACGGCGCGGAAGACCCCCTAAAATACCTCGCGAAAACGCCGATACCAAAGCGCACCTTATTAGGGTTGGCCTAGAAACCTTAACCGAATTTGGTTTTAGCGCAACTGGCCTTGATACCATTTTAAAAAAAGCCGGCGTGCCTAAAGGCTCGTTTTATCATTACTTTAAAAGTAAAGAAGCGTTTGGTATTGCGTTAGTAAATGCCTACGATGACTACTTTATTACTAAGCTCAAAAAATATTTAACCGATAGCAATACCCCGCCCCTCGAGCGCTTAATTCACTTTACGCAAAGTGCCATTATGGGCATGCAAAAATACCAGTACAAACGCGGTTGTTTGGTCGGCAATTTAAATCAAGAGCTCAATCATTTAAGTGATGAATTTAAAATCCGCCTACTACAAAGCTACGTAGCATGGCAGCAGCAAGTGGAGCAGTGTTTAAATGAAGCACAGCAACAAGGCACGATTGCTAAAACTGTTGATACGCAGCTTATGAGTGAATATTTTTGGATTGGCTGGGAAGGCGCCGTTATGCGCGCTAAACTTACCCAATCAAATAAACCCCTTACGTTGTATACAGAAATGTTTTTACGCGCATTACTCACCTAATGCGCATTTTAATTAGCCATTAAAAACCGATCGGTCTAAAAGGATATGTTATGAGTAACTCAGTTAAAGCTATTGTAATTACGAAAGACGAAAACTACGCTGCGGCGCTTAGTGAAGTGCAGCAAAGTGACCTACCAGATCAAAACGTGCAACTTGATGTACTTTACAGCACACTCAATTACAAAGATGGGTTAGCCATTACAGGTAAAGGCCCTGTTGTGCGCAGTTTTCCTATGGTGCCAGGCATCGATTTAGTGGGCACAGTAAGTGAAACAAGTACGGATGAATTTGCTGTTGGCGATAATGTAATTTTAAATGGCTTTGGTGTGGGCGAAAAACACTGGGGCGGCTTAGCACAAAAGGCATCGCTTAATAGTGATTGGTTAATCCCCCTCCCTGCAGCGCTATCGCCAAAACAAGCAATGCAAATTGGCACCGCAGGCTACACAGCAATGTTGAGTGTTATTGCCCTTGAAAAACAAGGCATCACTCCAAGTGATGGCGAAATATTAGTGACCGGTGCAAACGGTGGTGTTGGCAGCTTTGCTATTTATTTATTAAATCAGCTGGGCTATAACGTAACCGCTGCAACAGGAAGAATGGAGCAAAGCGATTACTTAAAAGAACTAGGTGCGTCACAAATTATTAGCCGCGATGAGCTTTCAAACCCAGGTAAGCCACTTCAAAAAGAACGCTTTGCGGGTGCTATAGATTCGGTAGGGAGCCACACGCTTGCTAATATTTGTGCATCGCTTAAATACGGTGGTGTGGTTACTGCGTGTGGTTTAGCCCAAGGCATGGATTTACCCGCATCAGTAGCGCCCTTTATTTTACGTGGTGTATCTTTAATTGGTATAGACAGCGTTATGCGCCCTAAAAAAGACAGAGTAGAAGCATGGGACAGACTAGCAAGCTTAATAAAAGCCGATTACCTTGATAAAATTTCAACCGAAATTACACTTGAGCAAGTAATCGAAAATGCCGAGCAACTTATGGAAGGTAAAATTCGCGGCCGCGTAGTTGTTAATTGCCAAAGTTAAGCAATTTTATCTATTAAAGCCTCGTTATTAAATTTATAATGGCATTTGTATTTTTATTAATGAGGCAACACCTATGAGCAACCAAGATCTTTACAGTAATAACCCACTGCAAGGCGTAAAATTAGAGCAAGTGGTTGAAGAACTGGTTGAGCAATATGGGTGGGAGCTACTACACGCTTATTTGCAATTAAACTGTTTTAAAAACAACCCAGATGTAAAATCGGCGGTTAAGTTTTTACGTAAAACACAATGGGCACAAGAAAAGGTAGATAACTTTTACCTATACCGCCTTAAAAACTTACCTAAACCCGACGATGTGCAATACGAATTACCGCCACGAGATAGAGTTATTCCTGCTGATCATAAACCGGGGGAGCCGTGCGAATTAAGTTTTAGTGATGCAAAGCGAATTATGGAAAAAAAGGCCACTAAACAACGCGCCAGGGCACGAAAACAACGCTCAAATGCAACTAACCCGTGGGGTAACTAAGTTAACCTCAACTCTGGATAATAAATCTATCTCTAGCAGCTATTTTCAGCGCTAACAGCGTTGAATTTACTTGCAATAGGCTAGCTATTGACGCGTAAATTCGCCTTGTTTTCACCGAAAACCGCTGGCTAGAGAATTAAGCTTAAAGATCATCATGATAAATTATGTTGGTCTATCTCTTAACCAGAGTTCAGGTTAAGTTATATTTTTAAAGCCAATGTATATTGGCTTTTTTTAGCCCTGCAATTTTAGGACTTAGTAACCTCGTTTACGCCAAAAATCATTAACAGAGCCTTGCTCTTCAAGTGCAACGTTAAATGTTTTATCGGCAATAATTTTATTATTAAGGGTGAGTGTCATTCGCCAATCACCTAATTTATTTTCAATAGGCTCCCACAGCGTATCACCTAAATAAAACTGCCAGTCGTTCTCTTTAATGTATTCAACGCCTTCAAAGGGCGGCATTATTTCGCCATTACTGTCTGGTATATCGGGGTGATAAATACAAAAGTGAAGTTTTTCGCCTTTTGCTTTTTTAATATTAATTATTAAACCAAATTCAACATCAAGCTTGGCAATTACATTGGTAGTAAATTGCTCAATTTGTGGCAATGCTTTACTTTTGCTATCCCATGTAGAATAAATCCCACAACTTTGAATCGACACCTCAGGTTTTGATTTTGCCATTACACCATTCTTTACTTTAGGCTGTTAATGCACTGATTTTATAATACATGCAGCTTAAGTAAAATCACCTGATTAACAAACATACTCAATGTTGATTTATTTTTGCACATTGCTTGCACATTTAAGATCAAAAATAGCGTCAATTAGTACTTAATTGGCTGTGTATGATGAATCACACTCTATGTAATAAAGTTAAACTATTAAAAATTTCGTTATTAAGCGCAGCAATTTCTTCTCTTGTTGCATGTGGCAGTGATGAGCAAAACCTAACAACCGCCACTGATGAAAGTACAAGTTCAAGCAGTGAAAGTACAACAGCAACAAGTGGCTCCAGCTCAACCGAGCAAGTGCTATGTGAATACAGTTACAATGAATACAACGACTCAACATCAGTGCAAACCACCAGTTCTGCTGATTGGGCATGTACAGGTACAACACGCGATGTAGTTGCTAATGGCATTCCCGATCATGATGTGGGCACCTTTCCTAACCCCGATAATCCAAACACCATTTCTGAGCAAACAGTGAGTGAGAGCTTTACGTTAACGCCTATACAAAGCGATACGGCAACCTTAATGGGCGGCCCTCGAGGCGTGTTAGGCATAGTACTAAATGGCGTTAAAATTGATGCCGGTACCGGCGGCAGTTGTGATGACTCTGGCGATAATTGCTCGCTTGGCGATAACAGTGGCAACTGGAGTATTGAAGCACTAAGCCAAGATACCTTTAGTTTTGGAACAGACGATAACAACGCACACGTACAGCCCGATGGCACATATCATTATCATGGCATGCCTGAGGGATTTATCTCCCTTAGAGGCGGCAACAGCTCAACAATGACTCTAATTGCATGGGCGGCTGATGGGTTTCCTATTTATGCGCGCTATGGCTATAGCACCGCGGATGATGCAAGTTCGTCACTTAAAGTGATGACAGGTAGCTACCAACATGTTAGTACTGTGAGCGATAACCGCCCTTCTACCGATATTTATCCACTTGGGACTTTTGCACAAGATTGGGAGTATGTAGCTGGCTCTGGCGATTTAGATGAGTGTAACGGGCGCTTTGGTGTGACTCCTGAATTCCCACAAGGCATATACCATTACTATGCAACCGATACTTATCCGTTTTTTCAACGCTGTGTTAAAGGCGAACTATAAATTTACTTATAGGCAGAGTGAGTATGAAGAAAATACATAAAAAAGCACTGGTTGCACTTATTTTAGTGGCCAACATTGTTATAGCACCGGTTGTTTATGCACATTTAATGGTGGCTCAACACGGAACATTAAACGTGATAGATAACCATGCCTTTATTGTGCTCTCGCTGCCTATTTCTGCATTTAATAACCTTGATGATGATTTAAATAAAAAAGTATCTATGGATGAATTTAACGCCCATAAAAAGCAAATCAGCAAAACCATAATGCGAGGGGTTTATTTAAACGATCATCATTATAAGTTTTCCCTAGAGGGCTTATTACTAAACCCTGAAGTGTCGCATACTGATACTAATAACATTGAGTACATAACAATTACGGGCCGATATACAGTGCCCGATATAAGCGCACAGCTAAAATTAAACGTTAGGTTATTTAGTCAAAACTCTGATTTAAATAAGTACCACATTACCGCCACTAACAAACAGCAAAAAATGACTCATCAGTTTGCCTTAACACCGCGTACGCCTTTTAGCACAGTGTTTTAAACTAAAAATTAAGTAGCCAAGGGCAGACTTAATATTAAGCTGCCCTTTTTTAATTTATTGCGCTAATAATTTTGGATTTTTAGGAAAGAAATTCTCTGGTTGTTTTTCACAAAGCGAAAATTCGCGAGTGTTTTTATAAGGAAGCTTCATAAATCCTGCTACTCCCACATCAGTAATGTTAACTGCATACTGCATTAATTTATTAAGTAACCGTTTAAACTCTACTTCTTTGCTTTCATCGAGTAAGCGATAGTAATGGTGTATTTTCATTCTATCTGGCAGGGCTTCAAATATAATACAGCCAGTATGATGAATTTGGTTTAGCTCAAACACGCATCTAATCACTTTATTAGGAAGTTGCAGCTGCTCATCAGGATCTTTACCATCTTCAAAGTAAGAATGTGGACGTGCAATTTCGTTTGCCTTCATACTAACAACTTCATAATCAAGCTCAGGGAGGTTATCAAACTTAAACGCTCCGGTTCCATCTCGCTCTAACTGAATAGTTTTACGCGCATCAAATAAACAACACTTAAATAAACCTTTTTGACTTATTGCTTGTGCAAGCATCACGGTATTATTAATGGCATCGGTAAAGGCTGTTTTTAAACTTTCATCATGCATAATAAGCGATGACTCAACAAACAACGACTCATCTTTCCAATGAAAGCTCAATCCACCCACTACCGGGTATTTAGCTAGGCGGCTGATAGAGGCCAAAAAGGCTTTTTCGGTATCGCCGGTATCAAACAAAAACTCTTTATAGTAGCGATCTAATTGAGCATCGTTTACATCAAGCAATTGTTGATTATGATCGGCTTGTCGTAAAAACTGTTTTCGCGAGCTATATACTACGGTGTCGGGCTTATCGCCTTTACCAAACCAATACGGAATAGCAGGACGAGGCTCCGCTTTTTTAAGCTCAGGTAAATACGCCTTAGCCATTTTGGTAATGTTACGCATAAAGTAATCGCCTGCGCCATCTCGTATGGTTTTATTTTTAGACAGCATGCCATCAATTACATTGGCAAGCTCTTTGGGTAAGCCAAGCGAGCTTGCAGGAATGGCTTGCGCGCCAAAACGACACGACTGTGCGGAGGCAAGTGCATATAAAGTAGAAGCCACGCCTTGTTCATCAAATCGTGGCGATGACTGCTCACCCGACATTTGCGCATCACCTATAAAATACACATCGCCCATTCTGGCATTAGTAGTGCTTAAATCTCCCGACATTAAATCCATAAAATTACTGGCTATAGGCTCACCCTTACTATCAACCTGTGCGTAAACAGAGCTTCCCCAATCAACTAAAGACAGCGCATCGCTTTGCTCATCCCATACCAAGTTAGAAGGTTTAATATCGCCATGTACTATAGGTTGAGGGGTTAAACCATTTTTATGATTACGCAAATCTATTAATACATTACGCAGCCGCACCGCTAATTGCATAATATGGGCGGCACTAAAACGCCCTTTTTTTAGCGATACTTTTTCAAGGTCTTCTCCAATGGCGCGGGCCATCATTAAAATACCTTGCTTTTTTATACGCTCAAAAGCATAAAAGGTGGGCACTAGGGGGTTATTAATTTGCGAGAGCATATACGCTTCGTCTTCTAGGCGGTCGCGTACGCTTTGGGCAAGCGTAATACGCGAGAACTTAAACACCCAAGGTAAGGCGTTTTCGTCATTGCCAGCAAACACAAACCCAAACGCGCCTGAGCCAATCATCTCTACATTTTTATACCCAAGCGCACTCAGTTGTTTAATACAAATATTAAGCCATTGACGGTGTTTTTTGGCATCTCTATGCGACAGCAAATAAACAGATTGCTCTTCGTTAATATAAAAATTGCGAATTTCTTTGGCTTTCAATACAGGCTCTTTGTTTTATAGGTTAAATAGTGAGTTAGCCAGATGATTATTAGTGTTATATAGGCAGATTACAATACTCACCAGGTAGTTTTTACTCATACCTAAAAAGCTAACTAGCTAAGTGCTAAACATGCACTATTACACCTTGATAACAAATGTTGCATCCAATCGATTAGCTAAGCCGTATTTAAACTATCTGCTTATTTTATTAGATAGTAAATACATAGGGATTTTAGCGATGAAGAGATTAGCTTTACTTACACTGAGCACGTTATATAGCATTAGCAGCTACGCGAATATAGAGACCCTTACTGTTTATGGGCATAGAGATGGTTTAATTGGCGAGTCTATCAGTGCCTCAAGCGGTATTATTGGTCAAGGAGAAATACAGCAGCGTCCCATGCTCAGAAGCGCCGAAATGTTAGAGCTTATTCCAGGTATGGCGGTTACACAACACAGTGGCTCAGGTAAGGCTAATCAATACTTTATTAGAGGCTTTAATTTAGATCATGGCACCGACTTTGCCACCAGCATTGAGGGCATGCCCATAAATATGCGAAGCCATGGACACGGGCAAGGTTATACCGATCTTAATTTTATTATTCCAGAAGCTATTTCAACTATAAATTACCAAAAAGGATCATACAGCGCTACACAAGGCGACTTTTCAAGTGCGGGGAGTGCGCAATTTAATTTAGCTAATAACTTAAAGCACAAGCAAATAGAGCTAAGCATTGGTGAAGATAACTATAAACGTGCAGTTGTGCTTAGTGCGGTTGATGTATCTAATGCCAAGTTAATAGCAGCAGCTGAGTGGCAAGGCTACGATGGCCCGTGGGATGATATAAACGAAAACGTAAATAAAAAAAATGCCCTACTTCGTTATGTTGGCAAAGCTTTAAATGGAGATTTATCTATTACAGCAATGGCCTACGACAACACATGGCAATCAGCCGATCAAATTCCACAGCGCGCAGTGTCACAAAATATAACGTCACCATTAGGGTCGCTTGATACCAGCCTTGGGGGGAGTTCGAGTCGCTATAGCCTATCAAGTGCTTGGCAAGGCAAGCATATACAAACCAGTCTTTATGCCATAAATTACGATTTAACGCTGTTTTCTAACTTTAGCTATTTTTTAAACGACCCTATAAATGGCGATCAATTTAATCAACAAGACAGCCGCACTATTTATGGTGGTGAGCTAAGTTATCAATTTGACTCCCTTACTGCTGGTTTAAATATGCAGCACACAGCAGGGCTTGAGGTTCGCCATGACGATATAGACAAGGTAGGACTTTATAACACTAAAGCGCGAGAAAGACTCAATACAATAAGACAAGATGCAATAAAACAAACAAGCTATTCGAGTTATTGGCAAACAAAAATACTTTTCACACCTAAATTAGAGGCCACTGCAGGCGTGCGGTACGACTATTTTGATACCGATGTAAGCAGTATTACACGGGTAAACTCGGGAAAAGCAAACAATGACTTAGTAAGCTTTAAAGGCAGTTTAAATTATAAACTTACCGATTTGCTAGTCGCTTATGCAAACTGGGGGCAGTCTTTTCATTCAAACGATGCCCGCGGCACTACCATTAATATTGACCCTGTTAGCCAACAAAATGCCGAAAAAGTAGATTTACTGGTAAAAAGTGAAGGTGCTGAACTAGGCCTGCGTTTTGCCGATGATCAAAACGTTAATTTATCCGCCGCTTTATGGTGGCTTACACTCGACTCAGAGCTTTTATTTGTAGGTGATGCGGGTAATACAGAGCCCAGTGATGCATCAAAACGTTATGGTCTAGAGCTAAGTGCGTATTATTGGATTAATGAACGCTTTAGCCTAGACATGGAAGCCTCGTTTACTCATTCAAGATTAAATATAAACTCTGACAAAAACTATATAGAAGGCGCAGTACCTGTTGTTGCAAGTGCAGGTTTAAATTGGCATATAAGTCAAATGTGGCAATCATCATTTAGAGTACGCCACATAGGTAAACGTACGCTTTCTGACTCTGGTGATATTCGATCTGAACCATTAACGGTAGTTAATAGTGCTATTAGCTATAAACAAACTCACTGGAAAGTCGATTTTGAACTACTGAATTTATTTGATAGTACCGATCACGATATAGATTACTACTACGCTTCGCGCTTACCTGGCGAGCCTGCACAAGGTGTAGAAGACAATCACTTTCATCCTATTGAGCCTCGCACAGCCCGCTTATCAATTAGCTTATTGTTTTAATCGAGTAAAGTACTGTATATAAAAACAGTGCACATATAAAAGCGCACCTTAATACATTTTTTAAGGTGCATTTCGCTGAGATGGCGCTGTTTTAAAACTTTTTAACATAGCGTGGGGATCTACGTTTTTACTATGTTGGCTGCTCGCCTGTGCCCACCACTTCAGTTGGCTAAAAGTACGCGAATAATAATTAAACCACGATTTTTCTTCTTCGCCCTCTTGCATTGAACCATCGCTATTTAGCACCTCTTGCGCCTTTGGTACATGAACCATTGCAGAGACTGGCAAACACCCAAGTTCTGATAAAAAGGTACGTAAACTAATTGCCGCACGTAACCCTCCCCATTGCCCTGCCGAATAGGTGACAATAGCGCTTGGCTTATACGAGAACAAAGAACTGCCAAAATGGTTTAGCAAATCAGCTAATGCCGGGCTCATACTATGATTGTACTCTGGGCTTACCATTATATAGCCATCTGCTTGGGTAATTTTATCTGCTAAGGCTGTTAAATGTGCTGGAGCTTGGCTTTTTGCATAGGCAAAATGAGGTTTAAATACATCCTCTGAAGGAAAGTCGAGCGCGTCTATAAGCTCAAACTCGTGCTCGCTGTAGCGCTGGTTTAAACATTTGAGGCATGACTCAGCTACTCGCTCTCCTAATCGTGCTGGCTTAGGGGGTGTGCTATCTCTAACGGTGCCTAAAAAAACTAAAAATTTCATAAAAGCCTCTTTAATTGAGTGTTGTACCCACTATACCTTAAACCTAAAACATATTAAAAATGCGAGGCTTTTATTTGTTTGCACAATTTTTAGCACTCTAAACAAAAATTAATAAGGGTGGCACCCATCACTTACGCTTTAACGCTAACGCCAAGCCTACCCTCAATTAAATTGATAACTAACACCAAACCCTGCCCAAAATAAGGAGCGTAAATGTTCATCACCGCTATAGTGTGCAGCATCTTTGTTTATTGCAACGCTGTAACTGGCATAGCCAGATAGCATGACATTATTTAATAGTTGATAAGATAAATTAGCAGCAAGTTTTACGTTATTAAGGCCATTGTGGCCATCGCTTACATAACCACTATTAAAACCCGCCGCAGTTTGCAGCTCCAATCGCATTAAATCACTAAATGCATACTCTTTTGTAATTCCCACCTCTATAAAAGAGCCGCTTAGCGATAACGAGTGGTAGATACTCGCTATTGCATGTATATCCCAATCATATGCATAGCTTATATCGAGGCTAAGCTCATTATCATGGGAATTTACTCCTTCCTCGCGTGCTTTTATATGGTTGTAACCTGCATATAAAGTTAGGTGCTCTGCAAGCTCAGTTGAATAAATAGCATTTAAATTTAGCTCATCGTAGTCATTATCAGTGCCTGTTGCTAACCAAGGGATAAACGTAAAGTCATTGTAATTTATTTCGCCCGCAATAGAGGCTAAAGCGCTACCGGGCAAGTTATCGCGCCCTTCTGTCACATAATGGCTTTCCCATAAAGGATGAATATGAATATTAAATTTTTTATTTGCGTGATCAGGGTGTGCAACGCTTTTTATATTCCCGCCTACACCTACCTCAAGCTCTTGTAGCGACTCATTCGCAGCGCTTTTACTCGTACCTAAAGCCAGCGACATAATGCAGATTATGTGAGAGATTTTTAAATTAGTTTTCATTAAAAGGTCCAAAACCAAAAAGTTGCGCATAATAGTGCTATATAACGAAGCTCAGCAATAAAAAGATGCCTTTTTAAACAATTTATTTAAAAAATTGCCCACATCATTAAAAAACTAAGTAACTTGCTCATTTTACAATCTATAAGGTAGGATAAAAATGAGAAACCAACAACGCACATGGCTGATTTATAAATATAACTCGCGCATATTGTGCATTTAACAAGCAGGTAATCGTTTGGCTCTTTAAATCTATATATAAGTTGGTATCCTACGCGGCTTTTTGATAGTCATATTAAAATAATTACCCAGAGTGTAAGGTTAATTAGCCAAGGTGGGGCTCTCGCTGCATGGCACGTAAAGTGGCAGCAATCTAGGTTCAACGTAATAAAACGTTGTTCTAAATTTAAAAGCAAATATTAAGGTAACAGTATGCGATTTGGCCCAGGATTACTTGTAACAGCCGCATTTATTGGCCCCGGAACAATCACAACGGCAAGTGTTGCCGGTGCAAACTTTGGGTTTGCATTAATTTGGACATTACTATTTTCGGTTATTGCCACTATTTTGTTGCAGTCTATGGCTGCTCGATTAGGAGTAGCAACAGGGCAAGATTTAGCACAAGCGTTACGTGCACACATTAAAACCCCTTATCTTAAAGCGCTTGCTAGTTTTTTAGTAATAAGTGCAATTGGTGTGGGTAGCGCTGCATATGAAGCAGGAAACCTCAGTGGTGCAAGTATGGGGCTAGTTGGTATTTTCCCAGGGGTAAGTGCACAAATATGGACGCCGTTAATTGCTGTATGTAGCGCTATTCTTTTATACAGTGGTAAGCACAAAGTGGTAGAAAATGCATTAATACTGCTGGTGATCCTTATGAGCCTTGTATTTATATCTACCCTAATTATGGCTGCGCCACCAATGGCTAAAGTCCTCGCTGGGTTTATACCTACAATGCCAAGTGGCTCAATTACAACGGTATTGGCCCTCATTGGCACAACCATTGTACCGTATAACTTATTTTTGCACTCTGGTGTTTTAGCAGCGCAAGATCATTCTAAAAGTGATAAAGACACTGTTATTAAACAAACTAACTTAGATACAGGTTTATCAATTACGCTCGGTGGGGTGATCACCCTTGCCATTTTATCAACCGCGTCTGTTGCCTTTTATGGCACCGATGCCGGTAAAATTAGTGCAGCAAATATGGCCGTGCAACTTGAGCCATTACTTGGCGAAGCAGCGCATTACTTTTTTGCTATTGGCTTATTTGCCGCAGGATTAACAAGCGCAATAACAGCCCCATTAGCAGGCGCGTATGCGGTATGTGGCATGCTTGGTTGGTCAAGCGAAATGAGTAACACCCGTTTTAAAACAGTCGCCATTACTATTTTAGCTTTCGGTGCATTTGTGGCCTCACTGGGGCTTGACCCTGTTGCGGTAATTATATTTGCACAAGCTGCGAATGGATTACTACTGCCCATAATTACCGCGTATTTGGTGTGGTTAGTGAATCAAAAATCAGTCATGGGAAAATACACCAACTCAACACTTTTAAATGTAGTTATATTACCCGTGCTACTACTCATTTTTTCGTTAAGTTGTTACAAGCTATCAGGGTTAATTTTTTAAAACCAATTAACGTTTAACCATGGGCATGCCCATGGTTGAACATACAACCTGTGCTGCCTTGGCTGCTTTCAACTTGAATGGTGGCGTGTTCAATGTCAAAGTGGTCATGTAAATGGTGCTGTACTTCAATTAAAAAGTCGTTATTTAATGCGTTGTTGTCAGTTACTAAGTGAACAATAAGCGCAGACTCTGTGGTACTTAGTGGCCACACATGTAACCCATGCACACCTGTTACATGCTCAATGCTTAAAAAATACTGCTTTAGTTTTTCTATACTAATATTTTTGGGTACGGCGTCTGTGGCGTAATTGAGCGAGTCTTTAAATAATCCCCATGTGCCAATAAACACAATCACGACAATACTCAAACTTACAACAGGGTCTACCCACTGCCAGTTTTTAAATAAAATAACAATGCCGGCAATTACCACACCTAAAGACACCGCAGCATCGGCCGCCATATGTAAAAAAGCACCTCGAATATTTAAATCGTGCTTTTGACCTTGCACAAACAACAACGCAGTTAATGTGTTAATTACTACACCAATAAGCGAAACCACTATAACCGTCATGCCTGTAACCGGCTGAGGGTTTTCAAAACGTTCTATGGCATGCCAGGCTATGCTAGCAAGGGCAGCCATAAGTAAAACAGAGCTCATTAATGACGCTAACACCGTTGATTTTTTATAGCCAAAGGTGCGCTTGTCGGTAGCGGCTTTACTTGCCAAAACATTTGCCCCCCACGCAAGTAATAAACTAACCACGTCGCTTAGGTTATGCCCTGCGTCGGCTAAAAGCGCGAGGGAGTTGGCAAAAAAACCGTACCCTGCTTCTATCACGACAAATATAAGATTGAGTAAAACGCCTATAGCAAACGCGCGATTATAGTGACTAATATGATGGCTGTGATCGTGACTCATGTTGCTCCTTACATAGTAAATAACTTGATTAACCTGAGCTGTGAAAAATCTATTTTTAGCGCTCGCTGTGTTTAATTTATACAGTTAATGAGGTATGTGTTCGGAAAAGTTTAAGCGTACCTAATAAATAAAACAGCCCATAAATACTGCATACAATTGAGCTTACAATCCAAAATACAATGGAGTTGTGATGAATTAACTGACTGGTTGTTACAAAAGGAGCTATTAACCCTGCTATCCCCCTTAGTAAATAAACACCTGTTATTAATACCAAAGCCGTTTTTAAAAAAGGCAGCTTTAAAATAACACCTGCGCCAGAGAGCGCATACATGCCCCATATAGCAAGTATGGCTGATATAATTAAAGTAACAAAGGTAGGATACGTACTTCCCTGCTCAGCCAACTGCGCCATGTGCTCACCAGCACCAAAAAAGCGATACCAATCAGGGCCGCCAAAAATACAGGCAATATGTAAAAGTGACGCTATAAAACTTAAAACCCCCGCTATAACCAATAGCTTATTAAACTTCATATACTTATAAACCTAAGTTATTGGCTTATGTAAGCAACAAAACCAATTAACGCTGCGTAAAAGCTAAAGCCAAGTAAACATATTAGGTAAACGTTTTTAGCTTTATTTGCCTTAAAGCTCACATAATCTTTAATGTCAGCTTTAAACTTACCAAAGGTGAAAACGTTTAAAATTGCACAGCCGGTAGAGTACAAAATAAACCCTAAAATGGTTTCTATCATTAGCCACATAACAATATCTAAAGCAATGCTCATAACACTCATCCATTAAGTAATGTAAAAACAGCGTATCAAATCTATAGTTGATTATCAGCGTATTTATAGCGTTAAGGTGTAACAATAAATTTCGTAAGCCCTATTAATTGCCCAGACTCAGTTACCACTTTTACTTGCCACTTACCTTTAGCATCATGCGGAAAATTTACTTTATGAGTCCATGCTCTGTAGCCTTGTTTTCGCCCGCCATTAATATTGAGCGTAATTCTGTCGACCTCTTTTTTATTGTGTATCCATACATGAAATATTTTTTCGTTTAGGCCTCTTGGCGCTTTTACTGCGGTCCATGTGTATAACCCTTCATGATGAAGTGTATATAAATCAAGAGTATCAATGCTACCTAGTGGTTTTTTATGCTCAACATCTACTTTGTGTGCCAAGGTAATATCGGTTAAACGCAGGGCTGCTGGCGGAACAAAGCTGCGAAGCTGCCAAACCCCGGCGCTTATTACGCATAAAATTAAAACTAAAATAGGAAAACGCCACCAGCGCGCATCAGGCATTAAGTTTGTTAAGCTAGGTAAAGTAATAAGTACTGAGGTTACAAGCGCAATTGCTAAGCTTTGGCTCGTAGTTAGGTTTAATAAAATAGGTAACGTAACAAGCAAAACCACAAATAATGCAAAGTTATGAAATACTGTAAACAGCGTGCGGTTTTTAGCTAACTTTTTATAGTAAAATGGATCTATTACCGATATGAAGGCACATATAATTATCAGCGATGTAAAGAGTGCTTGTGGGTGATCCCACTGAGTAACCGCTAAAAAAAACGGTAACGCAAAAAATAGGCTTTCTTGTTGCACCATTTGCAGTGCAAAGCGCATTACATTAGGAGATACGGCTACCCCAAAGCGCTCTTGTACTTTATCGCGTAGCCAGTTGTCGATGATCAACCAAAACCAGCTCACCAGTAAAACAATGGCAATAACCTGCGAGAGCGACTCTTTTCTATCAACCATTACATAGCTTGCAACACCTGAGCAAAACGCCAATACAGCCAATAGCCCTGGTCGCTTTTGCATTGCCACTATAAATTGAGTAATGAGATTTTTTAGTTTGTTCATTTATTTTAGTGTCCGTACATAATATACTTTATTATTATCAAGTTAGTTAAGTCAGTGTAACTAAGCTTAGATGAACAACACATAGATGCCTGCAGGTATTATTGTTAGTTGTTGCATTAAAAACCACTCCCTTTTAATCGCTATTTTAATAAATAAGTGCCTATAACTCGCCGTAAAATTACAGTAATTTTTAAAACTGTAACTTTAAGCGTTAATTAAAATAAGGGTTACAGCCGTGCCTGAATTTTATTAATGCGCAACGTGAAATTATCACAACAAACACATCTAGACGTCTAAACACCTATAAATTATACGCTGCACTATTTTTTTACATGCCTAAACACAGGTATATGTTCTCTCAGTAACACATTTAATTTATATAAATGAATCAAACTCATGTTTTATGTGAAATTAAACCGTTTTTATTAAAGCACCAATCAACGTATAAATTATCCATCGGCCAGCGCTTATAAGCATTAAGCCTGTTTATTACAAAACCACCCTTTGAGCACGCTAAAGGCTCAGGTTTTAAATATACAATATGGATAGAGTCACCATGAGTAAAAACATTACATTTAATATTAAAAGTCAGCGCCTTGATGAAAACTACCAACCCGCTGAAAACACCCGTATTACCACTAATTTTGCAAACTTAGCACGAGGCGAACACCGCCAACAAAACTTAAGAAAAGCGCTAAATATGATCAACAACCGCTTTAACACCCTTGCTAATTGGGATAACCCAACCTCTGAGCGCTACAGTGTAGAGCTTGAGATTATTTCTGTAGATATTGGTTTAGATGAAAACAGCCAAAGCTTTCCTTCTATAGAAATATTAAAAACGAATATTATTGATACCAAAACAAACAAGCGCATAGAAGGTATTGTTGGTAATAACTTTTCATCGTACGTTCGCGACTACGACTTTAGCGTGTTACTTCAGCAACATAATAAAAATAAACCACAATTTAGTATTCCCGATAATTTTGGTGAGCTGCATGGTAAATTATTTCAATCGTTTGTACGCTCAAACACCTATAAGCAACACTTTAAAAAGCCACCGGTAATATGCCTCAGTGTGTCAGATAACAAAACATATCATCGCACTGCCAACGAGCACCCTATTTTAGGTATTGAATACCAACCAAACGAACCTTCGTTAACAGAGCAATACTTTAAAAAAATGGGCCTACAGGTGCGTTACTTTATGCCTGCAAATAGTGCCGCACCTTTTGCCTTGTTTTTCTTTGGTGACTTACTAAACGATTACACCAACCTTGAGCTAATAAGCACCATTAGCACAATGGAAACCTTTCAAAAAATTTATCGCCCAGAAATTTATAACGCCAATGCCAAAGCGGGTAACGCCTTTAAGCCTAATTTAAAAAATGCCGACCACTCACTCACGCAAATTATTTACGACAGAGATGAGCGCAGTAAATTAGCCGCAGAACAAGGCAAGTTTGCTGAAGAGCATTTTATAAAACCGTATAAATCAGTGCTTGAGCAATTTACAACAGCAAACGTTTAACCTTATTTTAATAAAGGGTCACTCTTATTATGAAAACATTATTACCTACATCTACAGCAGGCAGTTTACCAAAGCCCTTATGGCTTGCAGAGCCAGAAACCCTTTGGTCGCCGTGGAAGCTTCAAAACAACGAACTCATTGAAGGCAAAAACGACGCACTGCGCATTGCACTTCACTCACAACAACTCGCTGGTATTGACATAGTGAGCGATGGCGAGCAAACACGCCAACATTTTGTAACTACATTTATAGAGCATCTAAACGGTGTTGATTTTGAAAAACGAAAAACGGTAAAAATACGCGACCGTTACGATGCAAGTGTACCAAGCGTAGTGGGCCCTGTTAGCCGCCAAAAACCTGTGTTTGTAGAAGACGCTAAGTTTTTGCGCTCGCAAACTAACCAACCTATAAAGTGGGCACTACCCGGCCCAATGACCATGATAGATACACTTTATGACGACCACTACAAAAGCCGCGAAAAACTAGCCTGGGAATTTGCCAAAATACTCAACCAAGAGGCCAAAGAACTAGAAGCCGCAGGCGTTGATATTATCCAATTTGATGAGCCCGCGTTTAATGTATTTTTTGATGAAGTAAACGATTGGGGCATTGCCTGTTTAGAGCGCGCAATTGAAGGGTTAAAATGCGAAACTGCTGTGCATATTTGTTATGGCTACGGCATTAAAGCCAACACCGATTGGAAAAAAACACTTGGCAATGAATGGCGTCAGTACGAAGAAGCTTTTCCTAAATTACAGCAATCAAATATTGATATTATCTCACTTGAGTGTCACAACTCACACGTACCTATGAACTTACTTGAACTGATCAGAGGTAAAAAAGTAATGGTAGGCGCTATTGATGTAGCCACCAATGAAATAGAAACACCCGAAGAAGTAGCTACTACTTTACGCAAAGCCCTACAGTTTGTAGATGCCGACAAACTCTACCCCTGCACAAACTGCGGCATGGCCCCGCTTTCGCGCGAAGTTGCGAACGCTAAGCTTAATGCATTGAGTAAAGGTGCTGAAATAGTAAGAAAAGAGCTATTAGCGCAGTAAAGCTTTATCTTAAAGTGACTATCATTAAATTGGCCCTTTAGTATATTTTTACTAATGGGCCATTAAATATAAAAAATCGAGAAAAAAATCGCTTAACCTATAAATATACAAATTAAGACAACACTTTCTTAACCTTTTTCTTAATCTTTTTTATAAGTTCAGGTTTTTGTTCAGAAATTAATTTACTTGATAAGTTAAACTCTGAGCAAAAACGTTCTTCCCATTCTTTGTTTAGCTTATTACTTTGTTTACTCGTAACTTGTTCAGTAGGAATATCTTCAACATTTACGGAAACCCCCATAAATTTAGCGATATCAGAAATAGTCTTATCCAAATTATTTTTGACATTATCAAAATTCATTTCCATATAATTACAGTCACTCGCCGCGAGAGAATATCGCCAAGACGAGTTATTTTTAATAATACTTTTAAGACTTTTATCAATACTCAAGTAATCATATTCAGGGTTTTCGTTTACAGGCTCTTGCCCCGCAATCCATACCCCAGTTTGGCTTGCTATTGATAAAGACACAGCTTGATTAAGCACATTTTCTCTTGATAACAAAACATAATAAGCATCAGGAAAATAATTAACTAATTGTTCAAATCCACCAAATTCTTCAATGTGCTGATAATGTAACTTTATTCCAAATACCCCATTGGGTGATGTTCTGCGTTTTTGTATCTCATCTAAAACCTCATAAAAATCATCGGTTTTAAATTTTTCTTTCCATTTTTTTAAATTAGCAGGATTGGAATATTCTAGGGGAAAACCGAACGCATGCGTATTATGTAAAGCATGACCAAGCATATGACTACCACAACGTTCAGTTGATGCGATAATAAGCACTTTTGTAGGTTTAGAAACTCGTGGGTAATCATGCTCTTCTAAAAACTGTTCCTCATATAAGTGCATAAACAGATCCTTGTTGTTTAGTGAAAATAATAATAAATCATTAAAAATATTACACCTATAGAATAGGCTTGTAAATATTGTATATTTTCATTAAGTAACATATATAGTGCAATAGATTGATAATAAAGGGATTAAAAAGTTTAAATATTGTACACACGTATTATTCTTCAGAATAATCTACATTGTATAATTTTGTTAAAAAAACGATAAATCCTATCGTATTGAAAATATATTAGATCCGTATTTTAAATAAACAGAGAATTTTAAATAACAATCCAATTTTCTAAAAACCTCTAGAGCCTTATAAGTTAAGGGTACAAATAGCAAAATCGATAACTGTTTTGTACTGACTAAAAAAAGGCGAGCTAATAAACCATGAGTCACTTGTTTAGCATTCCCAAACCTGAATTACACGCATAAAAAAAACTGCAAGATTGCAGTTTTAACATTTACTGAATGGTTTTTAATTTATGCGAGTAGTTTTCGCAGTTGCTAATATTTGAAAGCCGTTTGCGCTTTAAATTTTCTCAGTCACTTACTTGTGAAGTGAGATTGCCTAATGCACCATGAAAGAATCGACCTGTGCAGTTATCTTCTTTACAAGCTCTGCGACCAATGTCTTCATTAATGGTTTCGGATAATTCACGCATAAACCAGCGCACTTATTTTAAAAATAAGTGCGCTGGTTAAGTTAATTATTTTAGGATTTAAGTAACGCGCAAAAGTCATCCCACGGTAATGGCCGCGATAAATAGTAGCCTTGTGCCCAATCACAACCAAGTTCTTTGAGGTAAGTCATTTGTGCTTCGGTTTCAACACCTTCAGCAATCACTCTAAGATCGTAAAGCTTGGCCAAACTTTGGATGATCATCACCATTTTGTTACGTGCCTCGCGCTCTGAAAAAAGATCATTTACAAATGAGCGATCTATTTTTAAGCAATGAGCTGGGTAATGTATTAATTGATTAAATGCCGTGTAACCTGTACCAAAATCATCTAATGCTAAGGATACGCCAAGTTCATTTAGCGTATTGAGCGTTTTTAGGCAGGTAACATCACCAGCAACAAATGCCGTCTCTGTAACTTCTAGCTCAACACAGTTAGGTTTAATTTGGTGATGTTCTAATAAATTTTTTACCTGTTCAGAAAATAGCTCGTTGTGTAGCTCAACACCCGAAATATTAATACAAATTTTGCCACTAAAACTGTGTTCTTTTTGTAAAACGCCTTGTGCTTCTAAAGCGTTGTCTATAACCCATAAATCAATATCTTTTATAAGGCCTGTTGCCTCAGCCACAGGGATGAATTGATCAGGCCCATAACCTTTCAATGCGGGGCTGTGACACCTAAGCAGCACTTCAACGGCTACAATAGAGCTATCTTTACAAGCAAAAATAGGCATATAAACTAAACTAAAATGCGCTTCATTTAAAGCAAGTCTAAGCCCTTTTTCAATGAGTTGGCGTTCACGAAGCTTGTCAGCAATGTCTTGGGTAAAAAATTTAAAGCAATTACGTCCATTATTTTTAGCGTCATACATTGCTGCATCAGCATGATGGAGTAAATTTTTGGAGTCAGCAGAATCATCGGGGTAAACAGCAATACCAATACTTGCGTATATCATGTGATCTACATCATCAACACTAAATCCCCCTTTAAAAATATTTAAAATTCTTGCGGCCACAGTACTTGCATCAAGGGGGTCTTTAATATTAGGTAACAGTACAACAAACTCATCGCCAGCAAGCCTTGCTAAACTTTCTGTTTGTGGCTTATATAGTTGATCATTTGGGCGTATAACATCTAAAAGCCGCTCACTAAATTTAAGTAAAACTCTGTCCCCAGCTTCATGGCCATGCTGATCATTAACCTGCTTAAAGTTATCCAAATCTATATAAAGCAAACCAATGCGCTGTTTATCTCGCTCAGCACGGTTTAGCATACGCTCAAGGTTAGTTTTAAAGCTCCATCGATTAGGTAACCCCGTAAGCTTATCGTAATAAGCCATTTGGCGAATATCATCTGCATGCAGTTGCATAATAGTTTCGTAGGCTTGCTCTTCTGAACGTAAAGCAGCTAAACAAATAGAATTTAAAGCCAGCATTGTAAGCATGAAGCGAACGGATTCGGTGAGTGAGTAACTAGTCATTAATAAAGCACTTAATGGCGTAAATAAAAGCAAAGCACTTGCAATACTAAAAATACTAAATACAAAAACAGCAGGCCAAAAGCGGTTTATAAAAAGATTTATAGCAACAATAGGATAAATCCACAGCATTCCGGTATTGTTCTCACCGCCAGTGATTAATAAGCTCATCGATAAAACAAACAAAATACCGCTAAGAATTTTTGCCGCTCGCTCAACATTACCACTTCGCTTTAAAAGATAAAGATTGATTAACCCCACAAGTGCATTAATTAATAATATGGTACCTAAAACATGCGAACCACTAACTAAGCTCAAACCTCCAAATGCAGTAAGAAAAAGCACACCTAAAAAGGTCAAAACATGGCAAAGTGTATAGCGCCTGCGTTGGCGCACCGCCAGCATTTCTTGCTGGCCAATTATATTTTCTGGTGTAGAAGACATGTGAATCAATTTTTCCTTAAAGCACTTACTAAAATCACTTCACGACATCTGTAGCTGTGATAATAAAAAAAACTTATTACTAAATGTTAAAAGAATAAACGAGATAGCTACTCTGTCAAATAAGTTATTGTTTTTTAACGTTGTTAATTATGGAATAATTTACATTAGTGACTTAATTTTGCTGATAATGGTTATAAATAAAGCTCACTTTGGCTAAATAATAAAGACTCTGCCTTTCTCTCGTATTTATATTTCAAGTATATAACCTTTAAAGCTGACCAACTAAGTAATAACGCTTAATAGAAACCAAACTTGAAACCCAGTTTTATTTACAAATAAAATGTACCAACAAATTTACCAATCAGATTAAGAACTTATCTTTTATTTCTGGGTCACTTTTCATTTCATCTAATAAATAAGTCATTAGCATTCTTAGATCTAAATTTCATACATGAAAATAACTGCAGGATTGCAGTTTTAACTTTTACTTAGTGGTTTTGATTTATGCGAGTAGCTTTTCGCAGTTGCTAATATTTGAACGCCGTTTGCGCTTCAAATTTTCACAGTAACGTGCTTGAGAAGCGGGTCTGCCTAATGCACCATGAAATACGCGTGTAAATTGGGTTGCAAGCTTGAACCAGTTTTCTGGTGATATATTAAGGCTTACTAGCAAAGGAAGGGTTATATTATCAATGTGCCCGCGTTTATCCTCTCGCATTATTAGCCCTGTTAGCTCAACGAGCTCTAGACTTGTTTTTTATACTAAATAAAAGCTACTATCTAATTGCGTGAAGTGCAAAATTTAATATGGGTGTCACGTTAATAATTCCTAGGTGCGTGCATTTTTAAACCACAACCCTAGGTGGTTTACCATGAAAGTCCAAGTACAATTTTTTGAGATTATCTGGCACGAGAGGCCAGCCACGTTTAATACCTTCTTTGGTTCCTTTCCAGAATAAGTGCTCTGTATAATATACATCTATGTACTCGAATTCCGCCTTGGTTGCAGTATCTAATTTCTCGCTCATGTACTGCAACTGTTCTAGTGCTTCTTCTAAATCGCCTTGGTTTAACAAAATAGTTGTCAAATTTGCGAACTCTTCCATTAGAAATGTGAGTGCCCAACTCTCATGTTTTTCCATAAGAGGACCAACATTAGGAAATTTAGTGCGGATCTCTTTTAAGAACTGTCTTATTTCTGATTTAGCCATTGATTTTCCAGAAGCACCTAACGCTTTGCTAAGCGGCAATAAAATAGCTGGCTAAAATTAGCGAGGAACGAGCAAAAGCCAGCTGTTTTTGTCCATTTAAGCAACTTTTTAGCAATTTTTACATCGTTCTCTGAAACTCTTTTGCATCCTCGCCAAAAGAGAGCATTTTCAATGCTACGGCTTCTTTATCTTTATATATAGCTTGCAACCGTGCTTCAGTAAACGCTTTAAAAATAATAGTTTCTTTATCAAGTAGCTCTATTTCAAAAGCTGGATCATCTAAATATTGATAAAAAAGTTTGCCATTTTCTTGAAAAACTTTGCGCTTACCATACGTACCTATAATTTGATTGAAATCACTCTGACTTGGCTGGTACGGGCTGGATTTTGCTTTAACCAATGGATAGACCCATTGATGCAAACTAAGGTTGCTACTATTACTTTTGATTAAGGAATTAAGCACCTCAGCATAAGCTACATTAAGTGCATTGTCGCTGTTCGTTTCTATATTTGGTTTTACACCTTTTCTTTCCCAATTATCTTTTGTTCGAGGGTCAACAGGTCGTGTAGATGGTAAAGTGAGAATATAATCGTTATTGACTATTTCTGCACTTCTACCATGAGCGGCACCAGCAGTTACCTCTCCAACAATGGTTGCTCTAGTCAAACTTTGCATAGCATAGCTAAAGCCTTCTGCAGCGGATGCAGAATTTCTGCTGGTGAGAATATAAAGCGGAGTATCTTTAAACCTAGGACCCGGAACATATGGAGACGTCCAATCTTGCGTTTGAGTTAACACACCGTTTTCACGTTGTTCAAAGGTTGATAAGTGGACGGTATCTAAGTCAAAAAAGTAACTTGCTAAGGAAGTTACCATAAATGGGCTACCACCAAAATTGTTCCTTAAATCAATAATGATACCATCGGCATACTGTAAAAATTTCATCCCATTTTCAAGCGTCTCACCACCTAAATGACTGTCAGAGAACATTCTTATATCGAGGTAACCAATGTTTCCATCAAGCATTTCAACTTTTTTAAAACCATAGTTATCTGTCGGAGTCTCCATGGCTCGACTATCCGAAAACGCTTTAGTTTGTGCTGATGAACGGTATGTTTTCAGTTCATTTACCCATTGTGGGTCATAAACGACAGAGAGGTGTTTATCATTAGCAATTTTGTTTAATTCTAAAGTCATAAAATCAGCTATATCTTCAGCTGATTCTAGGCGACTGCAATCAGAGAGAAATAGCTTGGAGCGCATTAACTTAGATAGCTTTGTTGCCGTATTTTGAATTACGTAGTTATCTTCAAGCTGCTTAGCAATAATTTCTGACACATCACGACAATCTGCCGCAGCAACTGAATTACATAAAACTAATGAGCCAATGGCGAGGGATTTTAGTATTTTATTATTCATATTCTTCCTGAAATTTTATTATTATTTTTTAATAACGTCCGAACACTCCAAAAGGGGTTAAAAAAATTTGCACATGCTAAATTAAATTGCTAACACTTTACATAATCGGTTTTGGCCGCTCTTGCCAAAATCCGGTTTATGTAAAGTGTTAGTTGCGATATCAACTACATAGCTCAAAAACTTCTCTTAATTTTGACCATCTTTCATCAGTTTCTACCTGCATTTCTATAGGAAATTTCGCAAACTTGGACAAAGCCGAGTTAATTCTTTCACCTACTGAGCTGATATCATTAGTATAAAAATGCCACTCTCTAGTACCATTAAAAGTGTAAGTAAAAACAAATATGGCGAGTCTATCGTCATCAAGAACTGGTACTATTGCGTCTTCAAATTGCCGCATTTCTTCAATCTGAGCGTCGGATGGTAAACCACTCGAATTAGACTGTTCAAAATCCCAAAAAATTGTGAGCTTTTTAGGGTAATTCGTATGACCTAATAAAAAGTGAAGGTCAGGACGGTATCGAATTAACCCAACCGTTCCATTAACTTTTTTATCTGCAATATTCCAAGACGCAATGTCGGCAGATTCAATATCCATATTCATTCCTTTTATCAACTAGCTTTTAAATAAGGGGCGCAGACATGTGGGCTATAATGCGAAGCAGCCCACGTGTAGCGTCCCAGCAAACGAAGTGAGTGACTTAATTTTTTTGTTATGTGTAAACATTCAAAACAACCTTGCCATTACTAATACTGACATTACCAAAGCATGCCGAGATGAAAAAACCTGACTCTGTTATAATGAAGCTATCTATGTAGCCATAGTCAATCGAACCGTCAATGTCGGTTGTCGGTTCGATTGCCGATTGCCGATTGCCCATTAACACAAGATATTGATGAAAAGTTAGAAAAGGTTAAAACGGCTTTCTTGTAACAAGTGTATTCATTTGGTTTGGGTTCAACATAATGAACTGATGAAGGCCAAATACTTGCTTCAAGTTGTATGGAAAACTGATTTTCTGAAACTTCCCATCCCAATACGAAAGAATCTTGAAGATCAATTCCATCCATAGAATCCAAAATTTTCTCCTTGCACATAACAATTTAATAGTGCGCTCATCGCGCATATTTATGCCAACGATACGCTCATGTATTTTATAAATCATTTTCACCAAATAACTTAACACATTGCTATATATAATTTTTTACTAGCACTCAAACTCTCAATAAAAGACAAAATGCGCTCGTCGCTCATTTTCTTGAATATTGGAGTAGCACAACTACACTGTGTGTAAATACAGTGCTATTATTGGTGATAATATGAAAACACGTTCTCCATTTTTAAATTATATAGCCGATTATATGCTGGTACGTCAGTATTCATTTCGCACCGTAGATACGTACCTAAGATGGATTGCATCTTATATCCATTTTCATAATAAACACCACCCCGCCTCAATGGGAGACAATGAAGTCGAGCGCTACTTAGAGCATTTAGTGTTAAAGCAAAACGTTGCACCACGTACGCAAGCCACTGACTCAATTCATTGTCATTTTTATACAAACATATAATAAATAAAGAACTTTCATTATATTCAAACTTTGCCCGTAGTAAAAAACAAGCAAAGCTCCCTGTCGTGATAACCCCAGAGGAAGTTAAAATGTTGATGGCTGCGATTAAATAAGCGCTATTATTTAATCGCAGCCCTTATGTATGGAAGTGGTTTGAGTAATTGAAGCGGTGCAATTAAGGGTGAAAGATATTGATTTTGATTATAAATGTATTCAAGTATGGAATGGCAAAGGAAATAAACATCGTATTGTAACGCTCGCTACAGAGCTGTTCCCTATGCTGAAAACTCAAACTTTGAACGTTGATGACTACCTAAAGCTTGATTTAAATAACACTAAATATGCCGGCGCGTGGATGCCATATGCCTTAACAAAAAAATATCCTTCAGCCGCAAAAACACTAGCATGTCAGTATTTATTTCCTTCTCATATATTAAGTTCAGACTCTCAAAGTGGTGAAATAAGGCGACATCATTTTCATCACTCTTGTATTCGAAAAGTGGTTAAAAAAGCCGTCAAAAATCAGGGTTAACAAAATAATAACACCTCATACATTGAGGCACTCTTTTGCTACTCATCTACTGCAAAATGGCGCCGATATACGCTCAGTACAAACACAACTAGGTCACAACGATGTGCGTACAACTCAAATAATACCCGCTGTATTGAATTAGTGAGCAATTATAGCGGCAGATAAATAGCTCAGTAACAAGGCAAAAACTTAGTTATATAGTTTATCTACAAGAGAAGTTTTTAACGCAGTTAATGAGTTATTTAGAGCGCTAAAATGATCAACGTTTTAATACAGCGGGTATCCTACTCATGTAGTACAACAAAGTGCCAACGGGGTTATGAGCCCTTTTTCAAGATTATCAATCTCCCCGATTTAAAACAAAAAAGCACAGCCTACAAGGGCCATGCTTTTTAAATTCAAGCGTAAAAACTTAATTTACAAACGAATCCCGCCGTCTATTTCTACCACGCGACCTGTAAAAAAGTCGTTTTCGATTATGTATTGTGCGGTATGGGCAATTTCGTCGCTTTCGCCTAAGCGCCCTACTGGTGTTACTGCAAGCATACGCTGTTTGGCTTCGGGTTTCATGGCGTCGGTCATGGCGGTGCTTATTACACCTGGAGCAATAGCGCCTACACGTATACCAAATCGACCTAGTTCTTTAGCCCATGTGGTGGTAAGTGCCACTACGCCTGCTTTTGATGCCGCGTAGTTTGTTTGGCCTATGTTACCTGCGCGCGCTACGCTCGACATATTCACTATTACGCCGCCTTTGCCTGATTCAATCATGTGGCTTGCAGCTTCACGCCCTGCTAAAAACACGCCCGTGAGATTTACATCAATCACTGATTGAAATTGCTCAAGGGACATTTTTTTAACCACTTTGCCGTCTTTAGCTTTTATAAACATGCCGTCGCGTAAAATACCGGCGTTGTTTATAAGCACATCAATGTGGCCAAAATCGCTATTAATGGTATTAAATACGTTTTCTACTTCGCTCTCAACAGTTACGTTTGCGGCGTAGCCTTTAATAGTGCCAGATACACCTTCCAGCTGTGTTAGTTTCTCGCACGCTGTGTTTAATAACTCTTGCGCCATATCTATAAGTGCGATGTTAGCGCCCATAAGGGCAAATTTTTGCGCCATTGCAAAGCCTAAGCCTTGTGCGCCACCGGTTATTACTACCGTGTTATTTTTAATTTCCACGCCTTGCTCCTACTTAGAAAACAGTTTAAAAATGGCGCTAAAATCATCACTGCCAGCACCTTGGTGCTGTAGCATAGTGTATAAATTTTTAGCCATTGAACCCATTGGGGTTGAAGAATTACTTTGCTGCGCGGCTTCCATAGCAAGCCCTAAATCTTTAGCCATTAAATCAACCATAAAGCCCGGTTTGTAATCGTTGTTAGCCGGAGCGGTATCCATTACGCCTGGGCATGGGTTGTATAGTTCAAGCGTCCAGTTACGGCCAGAGCTTGCAGTCATAATGTCGCTGAGTACTTTTGCATCTAGCCCATTATTAATACCCATTTGCAGGGCTTCGCTCGTGCCTGCCATTAAAATACTTAACAGCATGTTGTTGCATATTTTTGCAACTTGTCCTGCGCCAATATCGCCTGCATGAAATATGTTTTTACCCATATCATTAAGCACAGGTTGTGCGGTATTAAACGCGGCTTTACTACCACCTACAATAAACGTAAGCGTGCCTGCGGTTGCTCCAGCAACACCACCCGATACCGGTGCATCTACAAAGCTAATACCCTGGTCGCCAAGTGCGCTGCCAACCACACGGGCCGACTCTGCATCTATTGTTGAGCAATCTATCACTAAGGTGTTTTTGCTAAGCACATTAATTAAGCCGCTATCATCGTTATTGCCTAAATAAAGTGATTTAACATGTTTGCCCGCAGGTAACATACTAATAAGTATATCGGCATTGGTTGCACATGCTTTTGCATTTTCAGCTGCGTGTGCGCCTTTACTTGCGAGTTCATTTAAGACCGACTGGTTTAAATCAAATGCTGTAACATTATGGCCGGCTTTAATTAAGTTAGCCGCCATAGGGCCGCCCATATTACCTAAGCCGATAAAACCAATATTTAGTTTAGTCATCGTCTTTCCTTTATGTGTGTGTTGGGGTGTCTAAGCCATTGAGAGGGTGGTTTTCGCTAAAGCGGTTAGCAAAAAAGCTCTCTATTATGGGTTGTGGTACATGACTCAGTGTTTTGTATTGCCAATTAGGAGCGCCGTCTTTATCTATTAATAGTGCTCTTACGCCTTCTTGAAATTCACCTACTTCGCCAGCGCGTACCGACATACCCAGCTCCATTTTAAAACACGCTAGTAAGCTTTTGCCTTTACTGGCTTTTAGCTGCTCACTTACAAGCGCGCAACTTAGTGGGCAACCATGTTTAAGTGATTTTTGGGCGCGTTGCAGCCATTTATCGTCAGTAGCTAGGCCTAAAATATAATCAACTTGTTCTTGTAGCGTATTAAATTCAGCTAATTTTTGAATGGTTGCTAAGTTAGCTTTAATATTGCCTTTGGGCATACGCGCAGATTGGTTATCTAAATCGGTTAATAATTTAGTCAAACGCTCATGATTTAAGCTTGCGGTTTTGCCCCACTTAGCCGCTAAAATTTGCGCTAGCATGGAATCATATTTAGTGCTGTCGATAAAGTGATCGGCAAGCGATACAAAGCGTGCATCTTCACAATTAATAGAGGCCGATGTTAGCCCTAAAAATAGCCCGACGCTTTGTGGCATTTTATGTAAAAAGTAACTACCGCCTACATCTGGGTATAAGCCTATGGTTTGCTCTGGCATAGCAATGCGCGATGTTTCGGTTACTACGCGGTGGCTAGCACCGGCCATTAGGCCTAAACCGCCCCCCATAACAATGCCATTACCCCAAACAAGGATTGGTTTATCAAAGGTATGAATAAGGTAATCAAGTTTGTACTCAAGGGTAAAAAAGTCTTCCACTAAGCTTGTTGGTTTTCCTTGCGCCATTGCATGATGAAGGCTAACTACATCGCCACCAGCGCAAAATGCTTTATCGCCAGCACCTTTTAAAATAACCATTGCGATTGCATCATCGCTTTGCCAAGCGCGCAATTGCGGCTCGAGTAATTTGATCATGTCAAAATTAAGGGCGTTTAATGCTTTAGGTACGTTGAGTGTAATAAGCCCAATTAAGCTGCCATTTGCTGCACTTGCCGTTTCAAATAGCACGGGGTCGTCGGCATTATTTAATAACGTTAAATTAATCATTAGCCATTTACCCAATTAGCGCGGCGTTTTTCTAAAAAGGCATTAACGCCCTCTTGTTGATCTTGTGTATCAAACAGCCCAACAAACAATTCACGCTCAAGAGGCAATACGCTTGCCATAGGTTGATGGCGCCCTTTTTGTATAAGCGTTTTACATGCAGCTACCGAGCTTGGGCTTTGTTCGCTTACTTGATTGGCAAGTTTTAATGCCGCTGCAAAGCTTTCCCCTTGTGGGACTACTTCTTCTACTAAGCCAATTTGTAAGGCTTTATCGGCTTTTAAGCGCTCGCCACATAAAATCATGCGTTTTGCCCAGCCTTCGCCAACAAGCCATGCTAAATTTTGCGTGCCACCCGCGCACGGTAATAAACCCACTTTTGCCTCTGGCAGTGCCATTTGTGCCTGCTCTTCTGCTATACGAATATCACACGCAAGCGCTACTTCTAACCCGCCGCCCATGGCATAACCGTTAATGGCCGCAACCGACACCCCTGTAAAGTTAGTCAGTGCTTCAAAGGCTTCACCAAATACACGCGACATATCAGCGGCAATGCCTTTATCGCCACTGGCAAATACGTTTAAATCGGCACCGGCGCTAAAAAACTTCTCGCCTTCGCCAGTAAGCACTAAGGCATAAATGTTTTTGTTGCTATTAAGCTCGTTAATTTTGTTTTTTAAATCAATTAAGGTGTCTTTTGTCCAGGTATTAGCTGGTGGGTTACACATAGTTAAAATAGCAACATGGCCTTCGGTAGTCAGTTCAATACTCGGGTTAGATTGTGACATAACTTGCTCCTTATAAAACGTCGCTTGCAGACTCGGCTAAAATACGGCGCGCTATAATTACACGCATAATTTCGTTAGTGCCTTCTAAAATTTGATGAACGCGTACATCACGTACATGGCGCTCGAGCGGGTATTCTTTTATGTAACCGTAACCACCATGTACTTGCAGTGCCTCGTTACACACGTTAAAGCCAACATCGGTGGCAAAGCGTTTAGCCATGGCGCAATAGGTGGTTTTTTCACTATCGCCGGTATCAAGTTTAAATGCCGCAAGCCTTACCATTTGGCGCGCAGCTACAAGCTCAGTGTTCATATCGGCAATTTTAAATTGCAAAGCCTGAAACGCAGCCAAGGGCTTACCAAATTGAGTGCGCTCTTTTAAGTACTCTTTTGCCGTGTTTAGCGCAGCTTGTGCAGTACCAATAGAGCAAGTGGCAATATTAATACGCCCGCCATCTAAGCCTTGCATGGCAAATTTAAAGCCTTCGCCCTCTTTACCTAATAAGTTATGCGCCGGAATACGTACATCTTCAAAACTAATTAAGCGTGTTGGTTGTGCATTCCAACCCATTTTTTCTTCTGCTTTACCGTACTCAACACCTTGTGCGTCGGCAGGAACTACAAATGCCGAAATACCCGCAGCGCCTTCGCCACCGGTACGTGCCATAACCACTAAAACTTCAGTTTCACCCGCACCCGATATAAACATTTTTGAGCCGTTAATAACGTACTCATCACCTTCAAGCACAGCTTTTGTTTTTAGTGAAGCTGCATCTGAGCCCGCCCCTGGCTCTGTTAAACAATAAGAGGCAAGTAGCTCGCCCATTACTAGTTGTTCTACGTATTTGTCTTTAACTGCATCTGTACCAAAACTTGCTACCATCCACGTAGCCATATTATGAATAGTTAGCATGGCCGTTGTAGCTGTACAGCCCATCGCAAGCTGCTCAAATATGATGCTTGAATCTAAGCGTGATAACCCAAGGCCGCCGGCTTCCTCTGGCGTATATAAACCGCAAAAGCCAAGCTCGCCCGCCGCTTTAATCGTATCTTTAGGAAAAATATGCTCGCGATCCCACTTTGCTGCATGTGGAGCAAGTTCTGACTCTGCAAATTGGCGTGCAGTTTCAGCAAAGGCTTGTTGATCTTCTGATAAGTTAAAGTCCATGGTAGACCTCTTTAATTGTGTTGTTAGTGTGTCCCATTAGGGTAAATGAGTGAAGAGCGGTAAAGGCTGATGTGTGTGTTCTAGTTGCTTGTCAGCAGATTTAGCCTTTGCGCCCTTCTTTATTATTATTTTTGAGTGTGTTTATTTTAAATTAATGCTCATGTTTGGACCTGAAGCGATGTCGTCTTCAAACCAACGTGAAGTAATGGTTTTAGTTTCTGTGTAAAAACGTATACCTTGCTTACCATAGGTGTGCGTATCGCCGTAAAACGAGCCTTTCCAACCCGTAAACGAGAAAAACGGCAGCGGCACCGGAATAGGCACATTAATACCCACTTGGCCTACTTCAATTTCATGTTGAAATTTACGAGCCGCAGAACCACTTGAGGTAAATAACGAGGTACCGTTGCCGTACGGGCTTTCGTTAATAAGAGCAATTGCCTCATCAAGCGTATCTACAAACATACAGGCAAGCACAGGGCCAAAGATTTCTTCTTTGTATAAGTCCATTTCTTTTGTCACATCGGTAAATAGTGTTGGGCCAACCCAGTTACCTTGATCAAAGCCCTCTACTGTGTAGTTTGAACCATCAATTAAACAGGTGGCGCCTTGCTCCTTACCGCTTGCTATAAGCGATAAAATACGCTCTTTTGCTGCTTTTGATGTTTGTGGGCCGTAGGCTGCGTTTTTGTCATCCCACACGCCTGGGCGTACGTTTTCAAAGCCAGCTTTTATTTCATCTACCCACTCACTTGCTTGCCCTACAAACACAGCCACCGAAATACCCATACAACGCTGGCCTGCTGCACCAACCGATGCGCCAACTAGGTTATTTACCACGTGTGATTTACTCGCATCTGGCATAATAACCATGTGATTCTTAGCACCCACACACGCTTGTACGCGCTTAAGGTTTTGTGTGCCTTTAGAATAAATGTATGCACCTACACCACACGAGCCCACAAACGAAATTGCACGTACGGCTTTGTCTTCTAATAAGCGGTCTACTTGCGGTTTTGTACCATGAACCACTTGTAATACGCCTTTTGGTGCGCCGGCTTCAATAAATAGCTCAGCTAAACGCATTGGTGTGAGTGGGTCTTGCTCAGAGGGTTTTAAAATAAAGGTGTTACCACATACTATAGCTAGCGGAAACATCCAAAGTGGGATCATCGCCGGAAAGTTAAACGGCGTAATGCCTGCACATACGCCAAGGGGCTGCATGTAAGAATAGGTATCGATTTTACGGGCAACGTTTTCCATTGTTTCGCCCATCATTAATGACGGTGCGTTAGCTGCTTGTTCTACTACTTCAATACCGCGCCATACATCGCCTTTTGCATCTTCAAACGTTTTACCTAGTTCGTGGCAAATAATGGTTGCAAGCTCATCGTGGTGCTCTTTTAACAGCGCCGCGTATTTCATCATAATGCGGGCACGCTCGGTAATGGGCACATCTTTCCATGTTTTAAATGTTTCTGAGGCCGAGGCAATCGCTGCATCCATTTCTGAGTCGGTAGTGCATGGAACTTGCGCAAGTACTTCTTGGTTTGCTGGGTTAATTACATCAATAAGCTCGTTTGAAGCCGACTGAACAAATTCGCCATTTATAAGTAGTGGAACTTGGTGCATGGGTAAATCCTGTTGTTAGTGTGTTCTTTTAAAAAATGGCACCGTTTTGTTATTAGTATGAGTACGGTGCATTTTAGTTGCTGTTAGTTAATTAACTGTTTTGTTAGTAAGCCTCTACAGCCATGGCTACAGCTTCGCCGCCGCCAATACATAAAGACGCAATTCCTTTTTTAAGGCCACGGTTTTTAAGCGCGTGAATAAGCGTGACTAAAATTCTCGCGCCGCTGGCACCAATTGGGTGGCCAAGAGCACACGCCCCACCGTTTACGTTTACTTTGCTTTCATCAAGTTTTAATTCGTTAATAGCAAGCATGGTAACCATGGCAAAGGCTTCATTAATTTCCCAAAGATCTACATCAGCAGTTGTCCAGCCTGCTTTTTCAAGCACACTGTTCATTGCGCCCACAGGTGCTACTGTAAATTCACTTGGTTTTTGAGAGTGCGTGCTGTGCGCTACAATTTTACAAAGCGGTGTTAAGCCTTGCTCTTTAGCTTTTGATTCGCTCATTAATATAAGCGCTGCGCCACCATCAGAAATTGACGATGAATTAGCCGCAGTGATGGTGCCGTCTTTTTTAAAGGCAGCACGCAGGCTTGGTATTTTTTCTGGGCGGGCATTACCGGGTTGCTCATCAACCGATACGGTTACATCGCCCTTGCGGGTTTTTATGGTGTGCGGCGCAATTTCGTTTTCAAAGCTGCCGTTTTCAATTGCCCCATTGGCTTTACTTAACGAGCTAAGTGCAAACTCATCCATTTGCTCACGGCCAATGCCGTACTCATCGGCAGTATCTTGTGCAAAACAGCCCATTGCTTTGTTATCGTAAGCATCTTCTAGGCCATCGCTCATCATATGATCTTTAATTTCGCCGTGGCCCATACGCATACCGCCACGTGCTTTAGGTATAAAATACGGTGCGTTACTCATGCTTTCCATGCCGCCAGCAATTGCACTGCTAATTGAGCCCGCTTTAATTAAATCGTGTCCGAGCATGGCGGCTTTTAAACCAGAGCCACATACTTTATTAATGGTGGTAGCACCCGTGCCCAGAGCAAGGCCTGCTTTTAACATTGCTTGGCGTGCTGGCGCTTGGCCAAGGCCCGCTGGCAATACACAGCCCATAATTACTTCATCTATTGCATCATTTGCTAAACCAGTTTGTGCAAGCGCACTTGCAATGGCGGTTGCGCCAAGCTCGGTAGATTGTGCATCGGTCAATGCGCCCATAAACCCGCCCATTGGCGTACGCTTTGCTGCTACAATTACCACTGATTCTAAAGTCATAATTAACTCCGTTGTATTTATATGCAAATAGTTGTTAGAATATTTGCTCTATTAATTTAGTATTCATTTATTGTTTAACACCCTTACACAATACTAACGTTTACGCTAACGTCAACTAAAAAGCGTTTAATTTTTAGTTTTAAAAGTGTAAGCATTATTTTCCAGTAACGGCGAAGTGAACAATTAATAAAAATAAACTATTGAATATTAATAATATAATTTAACATTTCACATCAACACTCCTTTATAAATAGTTTCATACCACACCAAGCTTTACCTTTACGTAAACTTCACTTATATTGGAGTTATTCGAATGAGGTAAACACAACTATGAAACCAGATAACCAAACAAACTTTGCAAGTTCTGCAAAAGCGCCAAGCAGTAACGATCAAACCTTTAGTATTAGCGATTTAGCTAAAGAGTTTGATATTACCACCCGCTCTATTCGTTTTTACGAAGACCAAGGTTTAGTAAGCCCAGAGCGCAATGGCCAAACCCGTATTTATTCAAAACGCGACAAAGTTCGCTTAAAACTAATACTGCGAGGCAAACGCTTAGGCTTTACATTGGCTGAAACAGGCCGTTTGTTTGAACTGTACGACGCTGATAAATCAAGCGCTAAACAGCTGGTGACTATGCTCGATTTAATTGCAGAGAAAAAAGCCGACCTTTCTCAGCAAATGGACGACATAAAAGTTGTGCTTATGGAATTAGTGACAGCGGAGCGCCGCTGCAGAGACACACTTAATAAAATAGACGAGTAGCCTATTTTAATAATAAAAACACACTGACAACACACACAGGAATGAATCATGAGCACTATTTCACTTTATAAAGAGATGAACTTTGGCCTTGGCGAAACCGCCGATATGATCCGCGACCACGTAAATAGCTTTGCGAGCCAAGAAATTGCGCCACTAGCTGAACAAACCGATATGGATAACGCGTTTCCTAATCAGCTTTGGCCGCAAATGGGCGAAATGGGTGTACTAGGCATGACCGTTTCTGAAGACTTTGGCGGTGCAGGCTTAGGTTACTTAGAGCATGTAATTGCAATGGAAGAAATTAGCCGTGCGAGTGCATCAATTGGCTTAAGCTATGGTGCGCATTCAAACTTGTGTGTAAATCAAATTAACCGTAACGGTAACCAAGCACAAAAAGAAAAATACCTACCAAAACTTATTAGTGGTGAACACATTGGTGCCCTTGCCATGAGCGAGCCAAACGCAGGTTCTGACGTGGTATCAATGAAACTTAAAGCTGAAAAAAAAGGCGATAAATACATTTTAAATGGCAATAAAATGTGGATCACCAACGGCCCCGATGCACACACATTTGTTATTTATGCAAAAACAGATTTAGAAGCCGGCGCTAAAGGCATTACCGCATTTATTGTTGAAAAAGACTTCCCTGGTTTTTCTACCGCACAAAAGCTAGACAAGCTTGGTATGCGTGGCTCAAACACGTGTGAACTGGTGTTTGAAAACTGCGAAGTACCCGAAGAAAACATTTTAGGTAACCTAAACGAAGGCGTTAAGGTACTAATGAGCGGCCTAGATTACGAACGTGTAGTACTTGCTGCAGGCCCGCTTGGCATAATGCAAGCCTGTATGGATATTGTTGTTCCGTACATTCATGAACGGAAACAGTTCGACACCCCTATTGGCCAATTTCAGTTAATTCAAGGCAAAGTAGCCGACATGTATACGCAAATGAACGCAGCGCGCTCATACGTTTATACCGTTGCAAAAGCGTGTGATCGCGGCGAAACCACCCGTAAAGATGCCGCCGGCGCCATTTTATATGCTGCTGAGCTTGCCACTAAAATGGCGCTTGATGCCATTCAAATTTTAGGGGGTAACGGCTACATAAACGAATACGCCACAGGGCGCTTATTACGTGATGCCAAACTATACGAAATTGGTGCTGGCACATCAGAAATACGCCGCATGCTTATTGGCCGCGAACTCTTTACCGAAAGCCGTTAAGGATTAAATTATGACGATATTAAAATCGAGCGTTAATCCTCACGATCCTACTTTTGTGCAAAATCACAAAAACATGGCAGCTTTGGTTGATGATTTACATAGTAAAGTAGCCACCATTAGCTTAGGCGGCGGCGCTGCGTTAAAAGAGCGCCACGAAGGCCGAGGTAAGTTATTTGTACGCGACCGTATTAGCACTTTATTAGATGAAGGCTCACCGTTTTTAGAAATTTCGCAATTTGCAGCCTTTGGTGTGTACGAACAAGAAATTGCCTGTGCGGGTGTAGTTGCTGGTATTGGCCGTGTTAAAGGTATTGAATGCATGATCATTGCAAATGATGCCACGGTAAAAGGCGGTACGTACTTTCCGCTTACCGTTAAAAAGCATTTACGCGCACAAGATATAGCCGAGCGTTGCCACTTACCGTGTATTTATTTGGTTGATTCGGGCGGTGCTAACCTGCCTGAGCAAGACGATGTATTCCCTGATAAATTACATTTTGGCCGTATTTTTTATAACCAAGCCCGTATGTCGGGTAAAGGCATTCCTCAAATTGCCGTGGTAATGGGGTTATGTACCGCAGGCGGCGCATACGTACCCGCAATGGCCGATGAAAGCATAATTGTAAAAGAGCAAGGCACTATATTTTTAGCAGGCCCGCCACTTGTAAAAGCAGCGACCGGTGAAGTAGTCAGCGCCGAAGAATTAGGCGGCGCCGATGTACATTGTAAAACATCGGGTGTGGCTGACCACTTTGCAGAAAATGACGAACATGCGCTGTCTATTGCCCGCCAATGTATTGAGCGTATTAATTACACGCGCCCTACAGCCCCTCTTTTAGAGGATGTAAAACCGCCACGTTACGATATAAACGAGCTTTACGGCATTGTAGGCACTGACCTTAAAAAGCCGTTTGATGTGCGTGAAGTTATTGCCCGTACGGTTGATGATTCATCGTTTGATGAATTTAAACGCTACTTTGGTGAAACGCTGGTCACAGGTTTTGCCAGCATTTACGGTAACCCTGTAGGCATAGTGGCTAATAACGGCATTTTATTTAGTGAGTCGGCGCAAAAAGGCGCGCACTTTATTCAACTATGTGCACAGCGCAATATTCCTTTAGTGTTTTTGCAAAATATAACCGGCTTTATGGTAGGTAAAAAATACGAAGCTGAGGGCATAGCAAAGCACGGCGCTAAAATGGTGATGGCAGTTTCGTGTGCCGATGTACCTAAATTTACGGTGCTAATTGGTGGCTCTTACGGCGCTGGTAACTACGGTATGTGTGGCCGCGCATTTGAACCCACCATGATGTGGATGTGGCCCAATGCCCGTATTTCGGTAATGGGTGGCGAGCAAGCCGCCGGTGTAATGGCTCAAGTTAAGCAAGATGGTTTAGCCCGTAAAGGCCATAGCATGAGCGAGCAAGAAGTTAGCGATTTTAAAAAGCCAATTATTGATCAATACGAAGAGCAAGGCCATCCGTATTACGCAAGCGCGCGCTTGTGGGACGACGGCATTATTGACCCTGCCGATACCCGCAACGTATTAGGCCTTGCCTTAAGTGCAGCTAAAAATGCACCACAGCAAGACTCTAAGTTTGGCGTATTTAGAATGTAACCGGAGCGCAAAAATGTCAGTAACACTACAAATAACAAAATCTAATGTGGCTGTACTTGTTTTAAGCCGAGTTGAAAAACGTAACGCATTTAATAGTGAAGTGATACACGAGCTAATTCAGTGCATAGAGCATGCAAATACGCTCGATATTCGCGCTTTGGTTTTAAAAACTGAAGGCAAGCACTTTTCTGCCGGTGCCGATTTAGCCTGGATGAAATCAATGGCTGATAACAACTACGCCGATAATCTGGCCGATTCTATGCAGCTCGCTAAATTAATGCAGGTACTAGCCGCCTCTCCTCACCCAACTATATGTGCTGTACAAGGTGCTGCATTTGGTGGCGCTCTGGGCTTAATTGCATGTTGCGATATTGCCCTAAGTAAAGACGATGCGCAGTTTTGTTTAAGCGAAGTAAAGCTAGGGCTTATTCCTGCGGTAATTAGCCCGTATGTAATTAAAGCCATTGGTGAGCGTGCTGCGCGCCGCTACTTTTTAACTGCCGAGGTGTTTGATGCCCACACAGCAAAACAACTTGGTTTGGTTCATCAGGTGACCGGTAATTTAGACTGCGCCCTTGATAACATGCTGCAAACATTAATCGATAACGGCCCGGTCGCTGTAAAAGCCGCTAAATCATTAATTAACGATGTAGCAAATAAGCCTATTAATGATGATCTTATTGAACTCACGGCCGAACGTATTGCAAATATTCGGGTATCGGACGAAGGCCAAGAAGGACTAAGCGCCTTTTTTGATAAACGCCCTCCCGCTTGGCAACTGTAGGACTAATTATGAACACACACACATTAAAAAAGATACTCATTGCCAACCGTGGTGAAATTGCATGCCGTATAATGCGAAGTGCAAAGCAAATGGGCCTAACAACGGTCGCTGTTTACTCTGACGCCGACAAACACGCACAACATGTAAAAATGGCTGATGAGGCCTACCACATTGGCCCCGCACCAAGTAAAGACTCATACCTTGTAACAGATAAAATTTTACAGGTTGCAAAAACAAGCGGTGCCGATTGTATACACCCTGGGTACGGTTTTTTATCTGAAAACAGTGAGTTTGCTAAAGCCTGTGAAGCTAACAACATTGCGTTTATTGGCCCTCTTGCAAGCAGCATAGAAGCCATGGGCTCTAAAACCCGCGCCAAAGAAATTATGGCCGCGGCAAATGTACCATTAGTGCCAGGCTATTACGGTGAAAACCAAGACCCTGCTTTTTTACAATCTGAGGCTGAAAAAATTGGCTACCCTGTGCTCATTAAAGCGGCCTTTGGCGGCGGCGGTAAAGGCATGCGCATTGTTGAGCAAGCCAAAGATTTTATAACTGCACTTGAGGGCGCACAGCGCGAAGCAATTGCGGGCTTTGGTAACGACTTAGTACTGCTTGAGCGCTATGTTAACCAGCCTCGCCATGTTGAAGTACAAGTTTTTGCTGATAACCACGGTAACTGTGTTTATTTAGGGGATCGTGATTGTTCCCTGCAGCGCCGCCATCAAAAAGTAATTGAAGAAGCCCCAGCGCCTGGTTTGTCTGATGAACTGCGTAAAGAAATGGGTGAAGCCGCAGTACGCTGTGCCCTTGCAATAAACTACAGAGGTGCAGGTACGGTTGAGTTTTTACTGTGTGGCGATGAGTTCTTTTTCATGGAAATGAACACGCGCCTGCAAGTAGAACACCCTGTGACAGAAATGGTAACTGGTGTAGATTTAGTTAATTGGCAAATTAATATTGCCGCTGGGCAAACGCTGCCACTAACGCAATCAGGCATACAACTCCAAGGCCACAGCTTTGAAGCGCGTATTTATGCAGAAGATCCAAGTAACGATTTCATTCCCTGCTCGGGCACTATTGAATCGTTAAATACTCCGCTTAACAGTGAGTTTGTAAGAATAGATACAGGTATTGCACAAGGCGATGAAATAAGCCCGTATTACGACCCTATGATTGCAAAACTGATTGTGCATGATGATAACCGAGAGCAAGCATTATCGCGTTTACGCCAAGCACTTGAGCAATTTCACTTAGCAGGTTTTAGCACTAATATTGGCTTTTTACACAACTTAGCAAGCCACCCTACATTTGCTCAAGGTGCGCCAAGCACCCACTTTATTGCCGAGCAAGGCGATGCATTGGTAAGTGTTGATAGTGCCGCGCTTGAAAAAGCGCAACTAATAGCAGCCTTTGCTTACCTTGAATCGCTTAGTGCTGAAAGGGTAACTCAGCAAAGCGCAAGCCCCTGGAAGCAACTCAGTGGTTTTACGCTTAACGCACCACAAAAAGTGGATGTACCATTTACAGACTTAGCTATAAGCGCCGTTAAAACTAAAACGGGTTATGTTGTTACGCATAATAATAAGTCGTTCGATATAGCAGGCTCTGTAAACCAAAAAGTATGTAATGTATTTATTAATGGGGAAAAATTTACCGCCCATGTTAGCCACGTTGATAATAGTATTAGCGTGATGTTTGCTGCGCTGCAAATTAAGCTTGCTTTAAACACTAAACATTACATTAGCAGCCATGAAAGCGACGCCCTGCCCCTTGCGGCGCCACTTAATGGCACTGTGGTTAAGCATTTAGTTGATGTAGGCAGCACCATTACCAAAGGCGATGCCGTAGTGATTATTGAAGCCATGAAAATGGAATACACGCTCAACGCCCCGCACGATGGTATTTTACAAAGCTACTGCTTTGATGAAGGCGAATTAGTTTCGCACGGCGCTTTATTAGCAATCGTAGAAGACACCACGGCGCAGGAGGCATCGTGATGGCTGCTTTTCCAACTGAAGTTAAAATTGTTGAAGTAGGCGCGCGTGATGGCCTACAAAACGAAAAATCAGTCACTGCATCTGATAAAATTTCATTAATAAATGTACTTAGTGACGCGGGCTTAAAAAATATTGAAGCCGGTGCTTTTGTATCGCCTAAATGGGTGCCACAAATGGCCGATTCGGCCGAGGTGATAACAGCGCTTAATTTACCCCATGTAAATTTAAGTGCGCTTACACCCAACTTAAAAGGCGCTCAAGCGGCCCATGCCGTTGGCATAAAAGAATTTGCCATATTTACCGCGGCAAGCGAATCGTTCTGTCAAAAAAATATAAATTGCAGTATTGATGAGAGTATTGAGCGTTTTAGCGACGTTATGGCATTTGCAAAAGCCAATAACATACGTGTACGCGGTTATGTAAGTTGTGTACTCGGTTGTCCTTATGAGGGAGAAATAGACCCGCATAAAGTACTTAGCGTTTCGCAAAAGCTTTTAGATTTAGGCTGCTACGAAATAAGCCTTGGCGATACCATAGGTGTTGGCACTGCAAATAAAGTTACCCAGCTTTTAACACTTTTGCTTGAACATATTGATAAATCAAAACTGGCTGTGCATTTTCATGATACCTACGGGCAAGCGCTCACAAATATTTACGCAGCGTTAAGCTTAGGTATAGCAACGGTTGATGCCGCTGTTGCAGGCCTTGGCGGCTGCCCTTATGCCAAAGGGGCGTCAGGAAATGTTGCCACCGAAGATGTGGTTTACTTACTCAATGGGCTTGGCATTGAACATGGAATTGATTTACAAAGGTTAAGTAGCGCTGGTTGGAAAATTACACAAGCACTTGGCAAAACGCCTGTAAGCAAAGTTTCAATTGCATTAGGCAACACACAAAAATAATAGCTTAACTTCCCAAATGGCAGTTAATACAATGAGGAGAGTCTCATGGCCGGTTTTGATAAAGTGGTTTCTAGTTACGAAGCTGCAATGGCAGGGTTGAAAGACGGCGATACCGTTATTGCTGGCGGCTTTGGCTTATGCGGTATTCCTGAGGGCTTAATTAAACAAATTAAGGCAATGAACACCAAAGAGCTAACCGTGGTTTCTAACAACTGTGGTGTAGATGACTTTGGATTAGGAATTTTACTTAAAGATAAACAAATTAAAAAAGTAATTGCCTCCTACGTGGGTGAAAACGCCTTATTTGAGCAGCAATTACTAAGCGGTGAAATAGATGTAGAGCTTACACCGCAAGGTACCTTGGCTGAAAAAATGCGTGCGGGCGGTGCAGGTATTCCCGCATTTTATACCGCTACAGGTTACGGTACGCCCGTTGCAGAGGGTAAAGATGTAAAAGAATTTGACGGACGCCCATATATTTTAGAAGAGTCGATCACCGGTGAGTTTGCCATTGTAAAAGCGTGGAAAGCCGACCGATACGGTAATTTAGTATTTAGGCACACTGCCATGAACTTTAACCCAATGGCCGCAACAGCAGGTAAGATTACCGTTGCCGAAGTAGAAGAAATAGTAGAGCCCGGTGAACTTGAGCCAAGCCAAATTCATACCCCAGGCATTTTTGTAAATCGCGTTATTAAAGGCGACTTTGTAAAACGCATTGAACGTGTAACAACACGAGATTAAGCAGGAGCATAGGTTATGGCATTATCACGTGAACAAGTTGCAATGCGCGTTGCACAGGAACTACAAGACGGCTTTTACGTTAATTTGGGCATAGGAATTCCGACACTCGTCGCAAACTATGTACCTGATGGTATTGAAGTTATGTTACAGTCAGAAAATGGGCTTTTAGGTATGGGTCCCTACCCAACAAAAGCCGAGCTAGACGCAGATATGATAAACGCGGGTAAAGAAACCGTGACAGCTGCCACAGGTGCAGCCATATTTAATAGTGCAGATAGTTTTGCCATGATACGGGGTGGTCATGTAGACTTAACCGTTCTGGGTGCATTTGAAGTAGACCAAAGCGGCAACATTGCCTCGTGGATGATCCCCAAAAAGCTGATAAAAGGCATGGGGGGCGCAATGGATTTAGTCGCTGGGGCAAAGAATATTATTGTTACTATGACCCATGCCAGTAAGCATGGTGATTCTAAATTATTAGAGTCGTGCACATTACCGCTAACGGGCGTTAATTGCGTTAAAAAAATAGTAACAGATTTGGCCGTACTTGAAGTTAAAGACGGCGCATTTCATTTACTCGAGCGCGCTCCGGGCGTATCGGTTGATGAAATCATTAGTAAAACAGCAGGTAAATTACTTGTTGACGGTGAAGTACCAGAAATGGTTTTTTAACGCTTTACCATGTACCGACCTCATTCCCAGTGCCAATGGCGCTGAGTTACCCAAAATCCCTCGCAAGAGGGATTTTTTTTGCCTGCCATAAACTTTTTTTCAGTTTTAATACAGTTGTAGTAAATATTATCTATAATACAAATAGCTTTTAATGTAAGCGCTTAGATTATTTGCACTAATTTGTGGATTGTCTGCACCTTTTTTGTGAACTAGTGCTATATTTAAAATTAAACTATTGATATTATTATATTAAATTATTGGTTCGATTATTGCCTATTAAAGGCGTCTTAAATTAATTAAACAATTCTGGAAAACATGCAAACTCCTATTCGAGGCCTCCGCTCTTTTTGCTTTGCAGCAAAAAGCTTAAGTTTTAAACATGCAGCTAAAGAGCTGTACTTAACGCCCTCTGCGGTAAGCCATCAGATAAAACAACTTGAAGAACAACTGGGCATTGAACTCTTTCAACGCCAAACCCGATCCATTAGTTTAACGGCTGCGGGTAAAAACTTTTTTGATGCCATTTCGCCTATTATCTATACGCTTGAAAACACCATCAATGAGTTCAGTCAATTGCAGCAAAATACTAATATAACTATTACGCTGCCTGAATTTTTTGCCAGTGAACTACTTATGCCTAAATTAAGTGAGTGGACATCTGAGCACCCTAATATAAATTTACAAATGGATACGCTCAAAACCCGTAAAGAGCTAACCCGCCACAGTGATTTATCGATTGTTTTATCCTCAAGTAAACCCACAGAGGGCCTTACTACAGAGCTATTTAATCTTGAATATATACCGGCGTGTAACGAAAAACTGTTAAAACAGTGGAAAGACGATCACTGCCAAGCACTAAACCAAGTACCATTAATCCTTCACAAAGCAAGGCCGTGGGCATGGCACCAATGGGCTGAAAAAGCAGGTATAGATGACTTTTCGCCTACGCAAATTATACAAATTGATAGTATGTTTGGGGTCGCTCGTGCAGCGCAACAGGGTATTGGCATTTCACTTATACCGCTGCCTATTAGCCAAAGCTGGTTTGATGAAAAATGGCTTTATAAATTATTTCAACAGCCTCTTACCACCAAAGATAAATACTATTTAGTACAGCATGAAGCTAATTCGCCAAATCCCGCGCTAGATTTATTTGCTAAATGGGTTGTATCTACATTTAGCAACATTCAAGGTTAGTGTTACCTTAGTAAGTGCAATTTACATTTTGGTTTAATAACGCCAATTTTAATGTGTGCAGCACGTAGCAAGTGCTAAAGCTGCACGCAGTAAACTGTAAAGCTCCTTCTTTTTTACTTTCTTGCAGCTTAACAACACCGTTTAGTGATTTATTATTAATTAAATATTTTTATTTAATCATTCGTTTTTGCCCTACAAGCTAACCTATAAAAATTTATCATTTTAAATCAATAAAATAACACAACACGTTAGACTAAAGTCTATAGCTTAATTTTTTTCACTTATTGGTTTTATTTTTATCGTTTGTCTGACTTTTACGATTATTCTAAAGTTAACCCATCGCAAGCAAACAGCTAAACGTTTTTATTAATTAGACTTTATTTACTGTTTTGCACCAAATAAATGCAACCTTTTTAGATGTGATAGCTCTAACAAGGTAAGAAAAGAATCTTATATTGTGTGTGTAAGATGTTGTCAGTGTGAAAAGGCAGTTCAAGTCAGGTGGTGACTTGGTTTGAACTGTTTTTTATTCCACCAGCAGCACGCAGCAATAACTAAATTAGCTACTTTGTAGCAAACCAAATCTTATATTGTGTGTGTAAGATGTTGTCAGTGTGAAAAAGCAGTTCAAGTTAGGTGGTGACTTGGTTTGGACTGTTTTTTATTCCACCAGCAGTACGCAGCAATAACGTAATTAGCTACTATGTAGAAAACCAAATCTTATATTGTGTGTGTAAGATGTTGTCAGTGTGAAAAGCGGTTCATGTGAGGTGGTGACCTTATATGGGCCGTTTTTGTTTTATAAACACGATTACCTGCCCCACCGTTTTATGCCAATTCGCTTAAATTTAGTATTATTCAACTATAAAGTTATGTTTTTGTTTAAGCTCTTCAATGGTATTTTCATTGTCTTTTAAAAATACATTAAACTTTTTAACGAGCTGTGGGTGTTTAATGCTCGATAACATAAACGCTTGGTGATCAACAGGCAACTGATGCTGAAAAAACACAGGGACGGGAGTATCAAAAAATTCTTCTATATTGTATTTAAGTACATCGTGTGAAATATATATACAATCAACTCGCTCTTTATGCAGCAAATAAATCATCTCAATAACGTTATCATTTTCGAGTACTTGCAAGCCTGGCATTGAGGTTAACTTTTCAAGCCCTTGCAATGTAAAGCCACGCACTTTTGCAAGTGATTTACAATCTTCAAGTTTAATTTTGTCCTTTAAGCTCGCTATACCTGTATGTGTAACTAATGAAGGCACAGAATAATTAATATCTTGTTGATGCTGATTTTTATAACTTACTTGCCAATTAGGGTTGTCGGGGTATTTAAAGTCAACATGGTGATGCTCTATAAATTCTTTATAAAGGCGCGGAATAGGCAAAGTGTAAAATTCAAATTTAATATTTTGTTGTTTTGCAAATAGTTCCAGTAACTCTTTACTAAAACCAAAATAATCACGCTTACTAGTGCCACTGCCATCGTAATAAGGTAGGTATTCTATATTCTCTACCCCTATTACATATTTTTCGGTTGGCTGTGCTAATACAGGGCTTATAGTTATAAGCCCTGATACAAGTGCTAACGTGTTAATCAATTTGATAGTAAATGCCGTTTATATCGTTTGGATTATTAATTTATATATCATAATCACAGTTAATTAAAGTTTAGATTTATTAAATATAAAAGAGCGAATTAATCGCTCTTATAAATTAGCTTTTGTCACGAGGTATAAACTCTAACACAGTAGCATTAATACAGTATCTATCTGTGCCTCTTGGCCCCTCACCTTTAAATAAATGCCCTAAATGTATACCGGTGCTTTTTGATTTAAGCTCAATTCGAGTCATCCCCCAGCTGGTATCTTTATGCTTAGTAACACTATTTTTAACCGGATGTTTAAACGACAGCCACCCCGTGCCCGAATTAAATCTATCGCGGGTATCAAATAATGGCTCACCACTTAATTTATCAACAAATACGCCATCGGGAGTGTTTTTAAATTCTTTATACTCTTTACAGTAAGGTCTGTCGGTGCGCTCATTAAATGCGACTTCGTAGGCATCACTATCGCCTAGTTTAAAGGCGCCAAGTGCTTTGTAAAATTCAGCGGGGCTTGCATAGCCTTGACGCGCGTACACCTCTTTTCCATTTTCTAAAAACAAAATGGTGGGGGTTGCCCAAGTTGCCGATTTTATAGTTAGGCCTTTAAGCTCATCAGCATGGCGAAATGTCAGTGGGATTGAACCTTTGTAATTGTTAGCGACTGTTTTTTTAAATTTTTCACAGTAAGGGCAGTATTCGCGCGAATCAAGTACCACAATCTGCTTGCCCGTGAGTAAAACGTTATTGTCTACATCTGCTTTTTTAGTTTTATTAAATACCACACCCGTGGCGTGATCTGGGCAATAGCCATTTGGGTTCTTTTGTAAATAATTTTGATGATACTCCTCAGCAGATACAAACCCCTCAAGCGGTTTTATTACTGTTTTAATTGCCCCATAACCGGCTGCACTTAATAACGGCTGATACTCGGCTTTAACTTGCTCTGCATGCTGCGCTTGCTCTTTAGTGGTAGTAAGAATAATTGATCGATACTGCGTACCAATATCATTACCTTGGCGATTCGATTGTGTAGGATCATGGCTTTCAAAGTAATTTTGTAATAGCGCTTTAGAAGAAATGATATTGCTGTTGTACATCACTTGCACTACTTCAGCGTAGTTGTTTTCGTCAAACCGGCGAGATTGGTCGGTGATATTTTTATAGCTTGCTTTAAAGCCGTGCCCATCTGCATACCCCGACTCTGCATCAATAACCCCTTCTAGTACTTCGTAGCGCTTTTCGGCTCCCCAAAAACAACCAGAACCTAACACAATGGTTTTTATATGCATTGTGGCCTCTACGTTGCTATGCTCTATTTTTTCGGTTGATAAAGCAAAACAGTCGGCGCTAAATGTAATAGCGGCGCCTAATAAATAAACTGAGCGAGAAAATGTCATAAATACCTCTTAATACCTGCGTGTTTTAATTAAGACCCAACATCCCTTGTTTTAATTTCAGTAAATAAATACGTGCTAAATTTGAATACAGTTTGAGTCGCATTTCTTTTTCGTTTATTTTTCTTATGGCTAGGTACTGAATAAATTGACAAAACTATGTTAGCTTTGCTGCACGTTGTATAAAAAGATTAAATTATGACTGCATTTTTACAGGTATTTACTTTAACAAATAACAGTTTGCTATTAGATGCCACACAGCATAAACAAAACAATGTGTTAGACACTCAAAAAAAAATTTGGGCACTCACTAAGCAGCTAAAGCAAAGTAACGAATTTATTGATTTAGTCCCAGGCATGAACTCTTTAACGCTGTATTTAAAATCGGCAAGTAATTTAAAAAAATGGCAAAACGCCTTGCCTGATTTATGGGACAAAGTACAAGCAACAACATTTAAAGGCACTCACCATAAAATTCACACTACCTATGAAGGAGAAGATTTAGATTTTGTTGCCAAACAAACTAATTTAACACCCCAGCAAATTATTCAAATACATAGCCAAGCCACTTACCACGTTTTATTTTTAGGGTTTCAGCCCGGGTTTGCCTACCTGCATGGATTAGATTCACGCTTGCATATCCCACGCAGAGACACTCCGCGTACTAAAGTACCTAAAGGTGCCGTTGCTTTAGGCGCAGAGCAAACTGCTATTTACCCAGCAGAAACACCTGGCGGTTGGCATATCATTGGCCATACAAACACACCCCTTTTTGATAGCACACACTCAGATCCTTGCTTATTTAAACCCGGCGACACGCTATCGTTCGTTTCAATAAACACAGTGCAAGGAGCATAAAGTGATAAAAGTTCTTAAACCTGGTGTACAACTTACAATTCAAGATGGCGGGCGCTGCGGTTATCGTCATTTAGGTGTAAGCCAAGCGGGTTGTTTAGACCCTTACGCACAAATAATTGCCAATAAATTAGTCGGTAACAAAGATAATGAAGCTGTGCTTGAAGTTACGTTAGGCCTTTGCGAGTTACAGTTTGAAACCGATACTGTTATTGCCCTACAAGGTGCTGATTTAAACGCTGCGCTTGATGAAACACCCTTGTACCCTGGCTGGAGTTACCAAGTAAGAGCCAAACAAACTTTAAGCTTTGATACTGGCCGCGCTGGTTTGCGTGCCTATGTAGCCGTACAAGGTGGCATTGATGTTAAAGATATCATGGGCTCAAAATCCACCGATTTAAACGCGCTCTTTGGTGGTTTAGCAGGTAAAGCACTTAGCGAGGGCGACATTATTCCTATTAAAACATCGCCCGTGCCAATAACGCGCTTTATACAGCGCGGCGCTATTACCCCACCTAAACTAAAGGTGATTAGGGTATATGCAAGCCCACATGCGCATCTATTAGGTGATACGCTACTTAAACAATTTTTTTCAACGGCGTTTAAAGTAAGCCATAACAGCAACAGAATGGGCCTTAGGCTAACAAACGAAAGTCCCCTAACTCATAGTCACTCACTTGCCTCTCTTGGTACAGGCCCAGGCTCTATTCAATTACCGCCCAGTGGTGAGCCTATTGTATTACTTAACGACGCACAAACAACCGGTGGCTACCCATTACTTGGCACGGTAATAGAGGCTGATTTACATCAATTTGCGCAATTTAGACCCGGTGACTCGATTGAATTTAAGCAAGTAACCCATGAGCAAGCTAGATTAGCAAAACAAAAGCTTAAAGGTCACTTACATCAGCTAAGCTTGGCGCTTAAATACAGTTAACTCTAAGGTGAGATATAAACCTATTACAAGGAGCTAATAAAAGTACAAGCGGCGCTCTACTTAACTTGCAATAGGTAGGCTTAGATTGGTTAATTAAGCGCATAAAATTAAAACACGCTAACGCAAAAAATTATAATAAGGCAATTTAAGCTCTGCTTTAATTTTCGCACACACTTGGTGCATTTGTGCAGTGTGCTTTTTTGCAAACACTGCACTGAATGCCTTACTAACGCCACTTTACACACCAAAAGTGTTGTAAATATAGCCACACCTGCGCGCAGCGCACTACTTTGGTGCGCGCACTTTTCAGTTGGTGCATAAATTATTCTTAATTAATTGTAAAAGCAGTGTGACTTGAGTAATTATTTCTGATAAAACAAGGTTTCGCAGCACAGCAAAGTTGCCCTGCTGCACACATAATAGGAATGAGGAGTTACTATGTGTTCAATTTTTGGTGTATTAGATATTAAATCTAACGCCACTCAGTTGCGTACCCAAGCAATTGAAATGTCAAAACTACTAAGGCACCGTGGCCCAGATTGGTCTGGTGTGTATTCATCTGAAAAAGCGATTTTAGTGCATGAACGCTTAGCCATTGTTGGTGTATCAAGCGGCGCACAACCATTATATAACCCTGAAAAAACAAATATTCTAGCGGTTAACGGCGAAATTTATAACCACAAAGAGCTGGCAGCAGAGCTAGAGGTTGATTTTGAATTTCAGACTCAATCAGACTGTGAAGTTATATTAGCGTTATACAAACAAAAAGGGCCTGAGTTTTTAGATGACTTAAATGGTATTTTTGCATTTTGTTTATACGATGAAGAAAACGATGCGTACTTAATTGGCCGCGATCACATTGGTATTATTCCGCTTTATACTGGTCACGATGAGCATGGTAATTTTTATGTTGCCTCAGAGCTTAAAGCGCTTTCACCAATTTGTAAGCACATTGAAGAGTTTCCACCAGGGCACTACCTATACAGCAAAAATGGTGAACTAACGCCTTATTATAAGCGCGATTGGGAAACCTTTGATGCAGTTAAAGATAACAGCGCACAAGCGCAAGACGTAAAAGAAGCGCTAGAAAGCGCTGTAAAACGCCAGCTAATGTGTGATGTACCGTATGGCGTATTGCTATCGGGAGGTTTAGACTCGTCGGTTATTTCGGCTATTACGCAACGTTTTGCTGCTAAACGTATTGAAGATAACGATGAAAGCGACGCATGGTGGCCTAAGCTGCATTCATTTTCTGTTGGGCTTGAGGGTTCACCTGATTTAGCCGCTGCGCAAAAAGTAGCGGATATGATTGGCACAGTACATCACCCTATTCACTTTACCATTCAAGAAGGTATTGATGCGCTTCGTGAGGTTATTTACCACATTGAAACGTACGATGTAACCACCATCCGTGCTTCAACGCCAATGTATTTAATGGCGCGCCAAATTAAAGCTATGGGTATTAAAATGGTATTATCGGGCGAAGGCGCTGATGAACTATTTGGTGGCTATTTATACTTCCATAAAGCGCCAAACGCACAAGAATTTCATGAAGAGCTAAACCGTAAAGTGTCAAAGCTGCATATGTTTGACTGTTTACGTGCCAATAAGTCAATGGCTGCATGGGGCGTAGAAGCACGCGTACCGTTTCTTGATAAAGAGTTTGTTGATGTGGCTATGCGTATCAACCCTGAAGCTAAAATGTGTAAAGATGGCAAAATTGAAAAGCACATTTTACGCGAAGGCTTCGATGGCTACCTGCCTGAAGAAGTATTGTGGCGTCAAAAAGAGCAATTCTCAGACGGTGTTGGCTACAGCTGGATAGACACGTTAAAAGAGTTTGTAAACGAGCAAGTAAGCGACCAAGAGCTTGCTAACGCTAAGTTTAAGTACCCTATTAACACGCCAGATTCTAAAGAAGCGTATTACTATCGCTCTATTTTTGAATCACACTTCCCAGGTGATGCATCCGCTAAATGTGTACCACATGGTAAGTCGGTTGCGTGTTCAACCCCTGAAGCACTTGCATGGGATGCATCATTTCAAAATAATGCTGATCCTTCAGGCCGTGCTGCTGGCGTTCACAACGACGCGTATGCAAGCAAAGGCTAAACGCACCCTTTTATCGCAACGTAGGCTACAACAGCCTAGGTTGCGATATATAAAGTACCTTTATTCAGTTCCTGTATTTTCTAGTTCACAGCATAACTTAGCTGGTTCAAGTGCGTTAATTGTTATTTATACGCAAGGGTTAAGTACCCGTGTAATGCAAAAAATTGCATCAAATTCGCAGCACCCTGCTAGCGTTTTTTTAAATGAAAATGAAATTTCTCACCGTGTATGTAACATTCGCTGGTTTAACCAAACATCAGAAATTAAGCGCTGCGGCCATGGCACCCTTGCTGCTGCAAAATGTTTATTAGCACACTTTGGTTTTTGCCCTTCACATTTCATTTCAAACGATAAAGAACGGTTTAAAATCAAGCGAGCTACAGGCCGGGTACAACTTCAACTAGCGGCTATTAATTCTAAAAAGAGTGATGAGGTTAACAGCCTTAGTGATGTGTTTTCGCACTCTATAAAAGCAACTTACTCAACAGCTTATAAAAATGGCTATACCGTTGTACTGTTTAAAAACATGGCTGATTTAAAGCATTTACAGGTTAATTTTACACATTTAGTAAATGTGCATAACAATGCGGTAATTGCATTGCAAATACATAGTATTAATAAAAACCGCGCAAGTGCGTATTTTAGGTATTTTGCGCCGCAATTTGGGGTAAATGAAGATACTGCTACAGGCTCTGCTGTGTCGGTTATTGCGCCACTTATTTTTAGACTACATGGTTTAAATAAAGTAACACTTATGCAGCAGTCACCAAAAGGGGCGCTGCTAAACTATACGTTTAGCAGTAATCAGGTAGTTGTAAGTTAAGCTATTACATTGGCCTTAGTAGGCAAAGTGCAAAGTAGTTTTTCTCGTCTTGCCATGTTTGTTCAAGCGATAAATTAGCCTGAGCAGCAAGGTTTTTAAACGACTCAAGCGTATATTTGTGCGAGTTTTCAGTGTGAATGCTCTCTCCCGCTACAAAGTCTATTTGCTTATCGTTAATAACCACGCTTTGATTACACTTGCTCACTAAATGCATTTCAATGCGGCTGTGCACTTCGTTAAATCGCGATTCGTGTTTAAAATTATCTAAAATAAACGTGCCATTTAATTCGTTATTTATACGCTGGAGCAAGTTTTTATTAAAGGCGGCGGTGATGCCGGCTTTGTCATCGTAAGCATCAAGTAACACTTGTCGCTCTTTTACTAAATCAATACCTATTAATACATAGCCATCAACACCACATAAACGGTGGAAATTATTCATTATTTCAATGGCTTTTACTGGCGCAAAGTTACCCAGTGTAGAGCCTGGAAAATAAACTAAATTTGTTTGGCTGTCTAAGGCGGTGTCTTTTGTTAACTGCTTAACCATTTGGCTATGGGTAAAATCACCTAGCAATGGCGTAATGGCCAGCTCCGGAAATAACGGTGATAAATGCGCTAACGAGTAATTAAGCATCTCTGATGATATTTCAAAAGGAACAAAGGTTTTTACATTGCTCATATGGGCGAGTAAATACGCGACCTTTTTACCCGAGCCACAGCCAGGCTCAATAATTGATAGGTTCTCGGGCAGTCTATTAGCGATAGCTTTTGAGTAATCTTCTAATATGGCAAGTTCAGTGCGGGTAACATAGTACTCTTGCAATGAGGTTATTTGCTCGAATAAAGCCGCCCCTTTATCATCGTAAAAATACTTACACGGCAGCGACTTTTGCTGTTGAGCAAGTCCATGTAATACATCATTTAAAAAATCTAGATCGGTTATTGATTGCTGATTAATTGCTGTTACTTGGCTCATAGTATGTCCTTTGCTAGTCTTATGCCGCTGCACATCCACGCTTGGTGTGGATAAAAAAAGTTACGGTAGGTCTTTCTTAAATGATCTTTTGGGGTAAACACGCATCCGCCACGCAAAACCATTTGGTTATTCATAAATTTACCATTGTATTCCCCTGCGGCTCCGCTAAAAGGTTTAAAGCCTGGGTAAGGTAAATAGGCGCTATTAGTCCACTGCCAACATGTATCGCTTAACTGCGAGATAGCATCTGGGTTTTTACATACACTTGGCGTAAGCAAATCATTTTGCTGTTGCTTAAGTGCTTGCTGCTGCGCTACATACTCCCATTCAAACTCAGTAGGTAGGCGCGCATTAACAAAGTTAGCGTAAGCTACCGATTCAAAATAACTTACATGGCTCACTGGCGCATCTAAATTTAAAGGCTGCAGTCCGTATAGGGTAAATTCAAACCACTGCCCGTCAATATAATGCCAGTATAAAGGGTGACTAAGTTGCTCGGTGTTTATATTAGCCCAGCCATCACTTAACCAAAATGAAGGGTTTTTATACCCGCCCGCCTCTATAAATTGTAAGTACTCTCTATTAGTCACTAATCGATTAGCAAAACTAAATGCATGGATAAGGGCTTGATGTTTAGGTTGTTCGTTATCGTACGAAAAGCCGTTTTTAGCATCAGCCCCTATATTGGTTATGCTTTGGCTAAATTCGGTATATTTTAAGGTGCCTAACGAATCACTCACCTTTATTAAGTCATTTGGAGTTTTGCTGTAGGCAGGAAAGCTTGGATTAACCGAAAAATTATATTTAATATCCATTAGCATGAGCTCTTGATGTTGCTGCTCATGATTCAGCCCAAGTTCTATAATATTACACAGTGTTTGGTTAGTGCCTAATTGAAGCAGCTCGTTTAGCGCATTATCAACATAAGCTCTGTAGCGCAACACCACCTCTAAACTGGGGCGAGATAAACTTCCTCTATTAGCACGCTTAAATTGCTCACCTATGCCGTTATAGTAGGAGTTAAAAAGCACCTTAAATTGTTCATCAAAGAGCGTGTAGTTAGGCAGATACTTAGCAAGTAAAAATGTTTCAAAAAACCACGTAGTATGAGCTAAGTGCCATTTCATTGGGCTTGCATCATCCATTGCTTGTAGTTGGCAATCTTCTGCGCTGAGGTTTTTTATAAGTGTAAGACTATGTTGGCGAATTGACTGAAATTGAGCGTGTATTTTTTCAGTACTGTGCGCTTCATTCGTTTTCGTGTTTAGCATATTAAAGTTAGTCCTTTTCACTCTTTGCGATTAAATAAAGCCTACCCCAGATTTTACCTTTATGCATGTTACATAATGATTAAATCAAACCCTCTACCCATTTAAAACGTAGACTAATGTATTAACGACTAAACGAGTTTGGTGGCGCTGCTTTAATTTTAGTTTAATAACAAACTAATTTTTAACACTCACTGAATTAACAATAGCTTATCTTTTTAGTGATAAATAGCTTTTAGCGCTAAGTAATCAGGCATATATAACCAAATAGTTTTACATTTACGATTTAACTCATACACTATTAAGGGTATGATCAGCGATTAATTTAGTTAGTCCTCAAATAAGTTTTATTGTAAATAATGCAACTTACTTTGTGGCTAATTAACTTAGTGTTATGCCGGAACTCTCTGGCTTGTTAGGACAACATAAGAGGTATTCATGAGCGAAAATCATGACAAGTATAGTATTGATAATACGGACTACACCGTAGGTCAAGATAACGTGCAAAAATGGGGATTTGATATACATAATCCTGTTTTTGGTATTAGTGCCGGTTTGATTGTCATCTTTTTAGTCGCCATTCTCGTTTCGGATGCGCAAACAGCCAAAGCAACGCTTGATGGTATTAAGCTCGATATAATAAATAACTTTGATGCGTTTTTTATGTGGGCAGCAAACTTCTTTGTTATATTTTGTTTGGCATTAATTGTATCGCCCTATGGTAATATTCGTTTAGGCGGAGAAGGAGCTAAACCAACGCACTCGCGTATATCATGGCTTGCCATGTTATTTGCCGCAGGTATGGGTATTGGGTTAATGTTTTGGGGTGTTGCAGAGCCTGTAGCTTACTTTACCGGCTGGTACGAAACCCCACTTAATGTAACCGCAAATACGCCAGAGGCTGCAAAAGTAGCCATGGGTGCAACCATGTTTCACTGGGGTCTTCACCCCTGGGCTATTTATGCCGTTGTAGCGCTCTCACTTGCGTTTTTTACTTATAATAAAGGTCTTCCTTTATCAATCCGTTCAATTTTTTATCCACTATTAGGCGACAGAGCTTGGGGTTGGCCTGGTCATATTATTGATATTCTTGCCGTGCTTGCCACTTTGTTTGGCCTTGCAACCTCGTTAGGTTTAGGCGCGCAGCAGGCTTCTGCAGGTATTAACCATGTATTTGGAACTGATGGCGGCGTAGGCGCACAATTATTGGTTATTATTGGCGTTACCTTACTAGCTATTATCTCAGTAGTACGCGGCATTGATGGCGGCGTAAAGGTCCTTAGTAATATAAACATGCTCATTGCATTTGCCTTACTTCTGTTTGTTGGTTTAGTTGGTTTTGCTGTGGCAATCGGTAACGTACCAAATACGGTTATGGGTTATGTTGAAAATATTATTCCACTGAGCAACCCCCATGGCCGAGAAGACGAAACATGGATGCACGGTTGGACTGTATTTTACTGGGCATGGTGGATTTCGTGGTCACCGTTTGTAGGTATGTTTATTGCGCGTGTTTCTCGTGGTCGTACAATTAGAGAGTTTTTAATCGCTGTATTATTAATTCCTACTGCGGTTACTATTTTATGGATGTCTATTTACGGCGGCATTGCAATAGACCAAGTTGTTCAAGGTGTTGGTAGCTTAGGCGTAAACGGTTTAACCGATGTGCCTATGGCGATGTTCCAAATGCTAGACGAACTGCCTATGTCGAGCGTGCTTTCGTTCCTCGCTGTTGTTTTAGTATTAGTGTTTTTCATTACCTCTTCTGACTCGGGTTCATTAGTTATCGACTCAATTACAGCAGGCGGTAAAGTGGATGCGCCAGTACCACAACGCATCTTTTGGGCTACGGTTGAAGGCTCTATTGCTGCTGCTCTATTATGGATTGGCGGTACAGAGGCGATTCAAGCATTACAAGCGGGTGCTGTTTCGACAGGTCTTCCGTTTACTTTAGTGTTACTACTAATGTGTGTAAGCCTATTATTAGGATTACGTACTGAGCCTCGCGCTGTTAAATAATTAGTCGCTTGCCAGTAAACTAAAAAACGCCGCATAATATGCGGCGTTTTTATTAGCTAAGCTAAACTTTGGTTAATAAGTTTAAACCTGTATTGCATTCGCTAAAATTTAAAAATAGATTTAACTTAGTAATTCAGCCAATGGCGTATCATCGCGGTAATGGTATTGCAGCTGTGCAATTAACAGCTCTGCTGTGGCTAATGCATCAGTTAGCGCATTGTGATTATGATAAGCAGGCAAAGAATATCGACTGCGGCAATCTGTGAGTCTAAGTGAGCCTACCTTTTGATTAAACAAACGCCCTATTAAGCCTTGGCGGGCGCGCAGTGCTCGTTGCTCAATTTCCATGGTATCGACTAATGCAAACTGGATCCCTTCGTTAATTCTCGCAAGTAATGCATTGTTTAAAAAGTGCCGCTCTATCGCTGCATAATGCACCACCACGACTTTACCACTAAGTGCATTAAGTAGCGGCCCTAGTCGAGAGGTTAAATCGGGAGCGTCATCCACTTCTGAATGCGTAATACCATGAATAACAATCGACTCCTCACTTAAGCTTTTACGAGGCTGCACTACCCAATGCTTAGCATGTGTGCAATACACTCTTTGCATTGTAAAAGGGACTAAGCCAATACTGACTATATCGTCCACCTCACTATTTAGACCGGTTGTCTCAAAATCAAGAGCCACAAACGAAATGTCTTTTATAGGCGTGTGCGTATCACCATAAGCGTGCTGATAAAACGCTTTTAAATGCTCATTTTTAGCGTTGTTAGCCAGTGTTTTATAATGAGCCTGCCAGTCAAAATACGATTGCTTAGCCATTCGCTACTTAACACCCGCATTGGCTGAGTAGCTAAACTTTAAGTAGCTTTGTGCTTTTTCGAGTATGGCAAACGCTTCTTTTAAATTGCGTTGCTCAAACGGCGAAAGTAAATGCGGGTCTATGTCGTTATCGGGCTCTTCTTCTTGCTCTATTTGCCATGCTTGATGGCGAATTCGCATCATGGCAATGTATTCTAACGCATCACGTAAATCCTGTGCTTTACCTTCAGGTAACAGTCGCGATTCAATAATATCTTCAAGGCGTTCAAACGAATTTTGCTTACGAGAGCCTATCGCCAGTGCATGCACTCTTATCACATCAGAAAGCGGTGCGGTGCCTCTGCGTTTTAAGTTCATTGAGCGCTTATGCTGGCCGTTATGTTCAAGCACAAAGCCTTTAAAAAAACCAAGTGGCGGTGTGCGGTTTCGGGCATTGGCAGCCATATTTGCTAAAAACACCCGGTTTTGTTTACTTTGCTTAGCAATAAAAATTTTAAGCTCGTCGGCCCATTTTGTTTTACCCCACACCCCATCTAAATCAAAAAATATTGAGCTGTTAAGTAGGGCTTGTGGTTTAGGTAAGGCTATCCACTGTGAGAATTGATCAAACCATTGCGAGCGTGTTTTACGCCATTTTTTGAACGAGGCCATAATTTCGCCGCTGCAATAGGTATAACCACATTGCGCTAAGCCATCACACACAAAATCAGAAATATTTTGAAAGTACTCGTTGTGTTTTTCATCATCGTAATTGTCATCCAAAATAAGCGCGTTATCTTGATCTGTTACAATAAGTTGTTCATCTCGCGCCATAGAGCCTAACGCTATAAAACAGTAAGGTACTGGCGGCGGGCCATATTTTTCTTCAGCCAGTACTAATAAGCGCTGTTTAAAAGTACGCCCTATTACCGCCATTGCCGTACCAATCATATGTGAATTAGCATCTTCGTTTACCATACGTACAAATACATTGGGCAGCTGGCGCGCGTAATGTGCTAAATCTTCAATGGTTTGCTGCGCTAAAATACCGCGTACCAAAAGTAAACTACTTTGCGACTCGTACCTTAAAATATCGGATAGCGAAATAACACCAATGGGTCGGCGCTTTTGTACCACAGGTAAGTGGTGCAAGTTGTCGCGCAGCATGGCAAGGACGGCTTCAAATACATAGGCATTTGAATCAAGCAGTACAAGATTAGTAGACATAATTTTATCTGCGGTAACATCAAGCCCAAGGCCTTCGGCTACCACTTTTGTGCGTATATCGCGGTCGGTAATAATGCCTACAATTTGCCCATCGTCTTCTTCTGGGTCGTCGCTTATTGGTTTGTCTAAATCGGTAACTAACACAGAAGATACCGCTTCTTCTGTCATTACTTTAGCCACATCCTGTATGGTGGTTTGCGTACTTAGCGTTACCACATCGCGATGAATGAGCGACTTAACTTTGGCGGTTGTTAAATCGTTGCTGTCGGCCTGCTCAACTAACGCTTGGCGAAGGCGTACATTGCCATCGGCTTCAAAATAATCAGCAAAGCCGTCAAACTCGTCACAAAAACGGTTAAACAGCGTAAAGTTAATACAATACACTAGGGTGTCTTCGAGTGCCTTTGCAGGAAAGCGCACTTTACGATTCATCAACAAGCCCATTTGGCCAAAAATACCGCCCACATCTAAGCGGTTATAAAGCTCGTTATTACGACGATAAATTTCTACAGAGCCACTGCGAATTATAAATAAATCAGCGATGTCTTGGCCTAACGTTAAAATATCAGTTTGCGAGCGGTAGTAAGCTACCTCAACTTGTTGCGCAAGCTCGTTTAAAGCGTTTGTCGGTAAGTCATCAAATGGCGGGTGCTGCGCTAAAAACTGCGCAATTTCAACTTGTTCGGCTTGCATTGGGGATTCCTTGTGGCCACACAAAAAGGCATGTATATGCTTAAGTGGCTATCTTAACAAACAAGTAGTGCCAATCAAGTCATAACCATGCCCAGTACACTTTTAATTTAAAAACGTTGCTGGGCATGGCTTTAAGGTTAGTCTATTTTTTCAAGCTCTTGTGCGAGCTGCTTAGATTCATCCCCCCTTGGCGTGGTAAAGCGTGCTAAACCTAAGTAAATTACCGGAGTAAGATAAAGCGTAAACAACACCGCAAGTGCTAAGCCGCCAAACACCACCCAGCCAATTGCATTTCGGGCCTCAGCCCCTGCGCCTGTAGAGAGAATTAACGGCAATGCACCAAGTAGAGTAGATATAAGGGTCATCGTAATTGGGCGTAAACGTACCAGCGCAGCTTGCTCGACGGCTTTTCTGACCGTTAAACCTTGATCGCGTAATTGGTCTGCAAATTCAACAAGCAAAATTGCGTTTTTAGCGATTAAGCCTATCAGCATCACTAAACCAATTTGAGAGTAAATATTTAACGACGTGCCGGTTAAATAAAGCGCTAATATGGCCGAGGTAATACCAAAGGGAACGGTTATCATAACCACAATGGCACTATTTACATTTTCAAATTGAGCAGCCAATACTAAAAATACAATTAAAAAAGCAAGTACATAAGTTACAAGTACTTCGCTGGATGTTTCTTCATACGTTAGCGCTTCGCCTTTAAACGCAAGTGCAATACCTGGCTCTAACGATTGCTCAGACACCGTTTTTATTTGCTCTACTAAAGCAGCAATGGTTAACGATTCTGGCAACTCCATACTGAGCTCTATTGAGCGGCGCTGGGCATGACGTTCAAGCTCTGCAGCCACCCCCTCTTCAGAAATATAGGCCACACTACTTAATGGTACTAAACTGCCATTACCCGCTCTGATGTATAAATTAGCCAAATCACTTGGACTGTTTATGGTTTGGTTTTGCGCTTGGAGCATAATTGGCACAGACTGATCGCCAATGTTTAAATCTTCTACATCGTCGCCATTTATTGCTGCGCGCAAGGTAATGGCAATGTCGTCTAGCGATACACCGAGCTCTTGTGCACGGCGTCTGTCTATATTTACTCTAAGTTGTGGTTGCGATGGCTGATAAGAAATACGCACAGGTGCCACCTCAGGAACGGCTTTTTCTAATGCCGCAGAAAACTGCTGAGCCGCTTTAAATATTTGCAAATAATCTTGCCCAAGCAGCGCGATTTCAACGCCTCCCCCTTGACCACGTAGATTTAAACTATTAGCCCCACCTGGGTAAGCCGGTGCTCCTGGAATATCGCCAAGTGGCTGGCGTATCTTATTAATAATTTCTTGTTGGCTAAAATGGCGCTCATCCCAATGCTTTAATGGCACAGTAATAAACACAATATTAGGGTCCCATTGGCCTACCACAGTATAAATTGACTCAATTTCGCCGCTATCGACAAACGGAAGTAAAATATCTTCCATTTTTATCGCTTGCCTATCCATAAAGTTTAGTCCTACACCATCTGGGCCACGTGCAAATATACGAATTTTTCCTCGGTCTTCTGTTGGCAAAAGCTCGCTGTCTAAACTGGCGTACAACGCACCTGAGCCTGCTGCAACCAATAAACAGAGCGCAAACGTAAGCCATGCATGGTTAAGCACTTTATGAATTGTTTTTGTATAAATACCACCCAACCAATGGCCTAGTTTAGCAAATGGGTGAAAACCGCCCTGCTTTAACTTTAATTTGGAGGTAAGAGCAGGCACTAATGAAAGTGCCACAAAGCTTGATATAATTACCGCACCGGCAAGTACTCCACCAAACTCTCTAAATAAGCGACCGGCAGTAGAGGGTAAAAACGCAATAGGTATAAATACAGCGGCAAGTACAGCAGTAGTTGCTACAACAGCAAAAAAAACCTCGCGCGTGCCTATTACAGCAGCTGCCCGACGCCCTAAACCTAGCCCCCGCTGGCGCTGAATATTTTCACTTACTACTATGGCATCATCAACAATTAAGCCTGTGGCTAATACTAGCGCCAACAAGGTTAAAATATTTATTGAAAAACCCAGTGCCCATATAAGTGCTAAAGACCCTATTAAGGCAACAGGAATAGCAAAAGCAGGCACTAAAGTGGCGCGCCAAGAGCCAATAAATACCCACAAAGTGACAACCACTAACAATACTGTAAGCAATAAAGAGTAAATTACTTCATCTACTGAGCTTCTTATAAATTGTGCGTCATCGGAGGTAAGTGTAAATTCCATTTCTGGAAAGCGCGTTTGCATGCTTGTAATGAGCTTGAGCACTTCATCTGATATTTCAATTGTATTTGATTGTGCTTGTCGAATAATTTCCATACCAATAACGGGCTTACCGTTTAGCCTTACCATAGAGCGCGGATCGGCAGGGCCAAAATACACAGCTGCAATATCACTAATTCGGGTATCGCCTTGTATTATAATATCGCCAACTTGTTCTGGAGTAATAGAGGTTGCATCGGCACGTACAATAATTTGCTGATCGTTTGACTTTAAACTCCCTGCTGGAACATCAAACGGTGCTTGGCTAAGCACTTGTGCTACATCGGGCACTGTTAAATTAAAGCTACTTAGTTTTAGCGGGTCAATTCGTACTCTTAATACGCGTTCTCTATCACCGTTTAAGCGTACATCTGCGACACCCGGAATAGTTAAAAATTGCGGCGCTAAGTCAACATTTACGCGCTCGGTAAGTGCTTCAAGCGATAAATTTTCACTTGAAACAGTCAGAGATACAACTGCCTCAGCGTCGTTGTCGGCTTTAATAATAGAAACACGTTCTACTTCCTCTGGAAGGTCTCGCTCTACACGTGCAATAGACTCTCGCGTTTCATTCGCGGCGTCATCTAAATTTATGCCTGGTCTAAATTCGACCACAATACGTGCATTTCCCTCTTCACTTTGAGCGCGTATTGATTTAACGCCACTTACACGCGCTACTGCGCCTTCTAATTTGCTGGTTACTTCGGTATCAACGGTCTCAGGCGAGCCACCAGGAAATGGCGCCGAAACCGTAATACGTGGTCTATCTACATCAGGAAGCTCTCTTACTTCAACACCCGCAATAGCGGCAATACCTGCAATAATAATTAATAAGTTAAGCACCACAATAAGTACTGGGCGGCGAATCGCCATTGAGGGTAAGTCTTGCATCATAGGTTGCTGTTTCATACCTACTCCTGCGTATCTTGCGCGGGTAAATTAAAGCTTAGCTCTTGGCCTGCACGTAAGCGTTGTACCCCTTCAATTACTAAAATATCGCCTTTATTTAACGGCTCAGAAACCAATAATCGCCCCGCCAAGCGCTGCTCTATTTTTACATCAACACGTGTGGCTTTTTTATCAACGCTGGTCCATACATACGGGCCTGTTGCCCCCCACAGTAATGCAGCCTCAGGAACTGCAGCAAAATGCTCGCCTAACACTTCAATATGTACTCTAAAGCTCATACCAGGTAAAAATTGTTGTTTTTCATTATTTAGCTTGGCTTTAACACGTAAAGTACGAGTTTGTGGGTCTACGCGTGAGTCTAAATAGGCAATATCAGCGTTAATGGCAGTGTCTGATTGCCAAGGAAACACCGTTAAGCTGCTTTTATTACGCAGCATACTGATAGCCGACTCCGGTGCGTTAAAATTTATGTACAAGCTTGTTGTGTCATCTATTGTGGCGATGGGCGTTTGCTCGGTTATTCTATCGCCTACCTCAACATCTGTTAAACCCATAATGCCATTTATCGGCGCGATTACTTTTCTGTCTTCAAGCTCAGTTTGAGCCTGTATGAGGGTGACTTTGGCAAGCTCTACAACGGTTTTAGCATCATCAACATCGCTTTTAGGCACTGCGCCTTTGGCCTGACTTTGTTCTAATCGTTTTAGTATTCGCTGGGTGTCGGCAAGTTTAATTTTAGCCTCATCAAGCGCTGCTTTTTGCCTACGGGAATCAAGTTCGAGTAAAGTATCGCCTTTTTTTACTTTATCACCTGGCTTAAAAAAAACGCCTGTTACTCTATCGCCTACTGCAGGGTACATTACAACCGAATGTATTGCCTCTGTATTTCCTACCGCTTGCACTTGTTGTTTAGCACTTTCGAGGGCAATTTTTTGTACAACAACGTTCGCGCTCATTGCAGGAAGGCTGAAAAACAGCAGCGAACTAAGCACACCGATTAAAAAGTTTTGCGATTTCAAAGTAACACCTTAATTAATTATTATTTCCATTACCTCACGAAGTCTAACAGCTGATTGATCAATAGGTAGGATAGAACGATAAATTAGCAAAACTATAAGATGAAATTAAATTGGTAATACCAATTAATTTTTAAAAAAGGCGCTTAAAGACTAAGCATTTATACAAATACAGGCAGGATTAAACTAAAAAGTGGCTATATAAATAAAAAAGCCCAGTATAAACTGGGCTATGTAGATAATAGGTAGTTAAAGATTATTTACCACGCTGGGCTTCTTTTTGTGCTTTTTTAGCTTCTTTACGTTGTTGTAAAACCGCTTGCGCTTCATTACCAATGTGCCCTTCACCACGTGCTTGTGCTAATTCTATTTGCTTTTGGCGCTCAGCAAAACGAGCACGTTGCTCATCGGTTACATTATCAATACAGTGATGACACGAAACACCTTCCATGTATTCTGGCTTTTGCTTTTCTTCTTCTGTAATCGGCATACGACACGCATGACATTGATCGTAAGAGCCTTTTTGTAAATCATGATTTACTGCTACACGATTATCAAAAACAAAACACTCGCCTTCCCACATTGTTTCTTCTTTTGGTACTTCTTCTAGGTATTTTAAAATACCGCCTTCAAGGTGGTAAACCTCATCAAACCCTTGCTCTTTCATGTAAGCCGTTGATTTTTCGCAGCGAATACCACCGGTACAAAACATGGCTACTTTTTTGTGTTTTTCTGGGTCTAAATTCTCTTTAGCCCACTGAGGGAACTCTCGGAAAGTTTTGGTGTTAGGATCGACTGCATTTTGAAAAGTGCCAATTTCAATTTCGTAATCGTTACGTGTATCAATCAAAATCACTTCAGGGTCTGATATTAATGCATTCCACTCTTTAGGCTTAACATAGCTTCCCACTACTTTTAGTGGGTCAACCCCTTCAACGCCCATAGTAACAATTTCGTTTTTTAGCTTTACTTTAGTGCGGTAAAACGGGCATTCATCATCGTATGATTCTTTAGTCACTATGTCTTTTAGGTTTTCTTGTGTGTCTAACCACGCAAGTAAGTTATCTATTCCTTCGCGTTTAGCCGATACAGTACCGTTAATACCTTCAGCCGCAAGCAATAAAGTACCGCGTACTTCGTTTGCTTCCATCACTTCTAAAAGGGGTTTACGTAGCGCTTCAAAATTTGGCAAACCTACAAATTTGTACATTGCACACACTACAAAGTGCTCGTTTGTTACATCATCTTTATGAACAGCAGTCATTTTACTTCCTATTTTGCTTTGATAGCCTTAAGTGGCGTTTACCGAATCGTAAATCCGGCGCATATGGGGCGCGTATTTTACGCTTTTTATAATTAATTGCAAAAAATAGCGCGTTAGAATGGTTTTTACTGTCGGCATAACCCTTGTGTAAGCTATAATGCGGCCATTAATTTAAGTTGCACATTGGAGAACACGACTTTGCACTTTACTGATCTTGGGATTGATACTCGCCTTGAAACACAATTAGCACATCAAGGGATCACCCAGCCCACAGATATTCAAGCACATGCAGTGCCTACCGCACTTGCAGGGCATGACATTTTTGCTCAGTCTAAAACTGGGTCGGGCAAAACATTAGCGTTTTTATTACCTGCTGTTCAGCGAGTTATGAAACAAAAAGCGCTCAGTAAACGCGATCCACGTGTCCTCATCGTTGCACCAACCCGTGAGCTTGCAACGCAAGTATTTACGCAATTGCGTTTATTAATTGCGGGCACAAACATTAAAGCTGTAAAAATACTCGGTGGCGAGAACTTTAACGATCAAATTAAAGCCCTTCGTAACGACCCGCACTTTGTTGTGGCAACCCCAGGGCGTTTGGCCGATCACATCACAAAACGCTCATTACAATTAAGCGGGTTAGAGCTATTAATTTTTGATGAAGCCGACCGTATTTTAGACTTAGGTTTTACTGAACAGCTGAAAATGATTAACGAGCAAGCTAATCACCGCTTGCGCCAAACATTGTTGTTTTCAGCGACACTAGATCACACTCAAGTAGATGCCCTATCGCGTAATTTATTAAAAAAGCCAAAACAAATTACACTGAGCGCCGCTAACGAGCAACACAGTGATATTAAACAAACACTCTATTTAGCCGATCACCTTGATCATAAAGAAGCGTTACTTGAGCATTTTTTAAAACAAGATGATGTTGGCCAATGTATTATATTTACAGCAACCCGTGCCGATACCAGCCGTTTAAGTGAAGCATTAAATGCAAAAGGTTTTAAATCAGTTGCTTTAGCTGGCGATTTAACACAGAGCAAACGCCTTGAGATCATGGACTCGTTTAGCCGCGAAAACTTTAAAATTTTGATCACCACTGATGTCGCTTCGCGAGGATTGGACTTATTAAGTGTAACGCACGTAATCAATTTTGATTTACCAAAACACGCTGAAGAGTATGTACACCGTATAGGTCGTACAGGCCGAGCCGGATTTAAAGGTAATGCATTATCGCTAGTAGGCCCTAAAGACTGGGCAAGCTACTTAGCAATTAAGTCGTTTTTGAACGACGAGCTGCTTTTTGCAAGCGTGGATGGCCTTAAAGCTAAATTTAAAGGTATAAAAGAGAAAAAGCCTGCAACAGCCGCTGTAAAAACTAAAAAAGTTGCACAGGTGAAAAAGCCGCAAGTTAAACGCAAGACAAAACCTAAAAAACCAGCTGCACCTATAAAAGCCCCGATGAACATTGATGGCAATTCACCAATGCGCCGTAAAAAAAAGCCTGAGCAGGAATAATTATGAGTTACCTAGGAACAACACAAACCTTATTTGTAAAAGAAGTAAGCAATGAAGGTGCTTACCTTGATGGCCACGATTTAGGGGAAGTGTTTTTACCAAAACACGAAATTAAAGATGAACTTGAAGCTGGCGATAGCATAAGCGTTTTTATCTTTTTAGATAACGCCAATTTACCTACAGCAACAGTAAAAAAACCCCATGCCCAAGTTGGTGAATACGCACTGCTTCGTGTTAAAGAAATAAATAGCATTGGCGCTTTTTTAGATTGGGGACTAGAGAAAGATGTTTTAGCTCCATTTAACGAGCAAAAACCACGTATGCAAGAAGGTCATTCTTATTTAGTTCGCTTATATTTAGATAATGCGAGCCAACGTATTTGTGCATCAAGCAACTTTAATCGCTTTTTATCAAAAGATGAACCTGAGTACACACATCTTCAAGAAGTTGATTTAATTGTTGCTGGTAAAACAGATATTGGCTACAAAGTGCTTATTGAAGAGTCTCACTTTGGGGTTGTGTTTTACAACATGGTATTTAAAAACTTATTTGTAGGGCAAAAGCTTAAAGGGTTTGTTCAAAAAGTACGAGAAGACGGAAAAATCGACGTTATACTTGAAAAGCCAGGCATGGGTAAAGTAAGTGAACTTGGCGATAAAATAATGGAAAAGCTTAAAAACGAAGGCGGCATACTAGCCATTGGTGATAAATCTGATCCTGAGCTTATCAAAAAAGTATTTTCAACCAGTAAAGCTAACTACAAAAAAGCCATTGGTGGTTTATTTAAGCAAGGCTTGATAGACATAGAAGCCAAATCTATCCGCTTAAAATAGTTGTACACTTTTTATAAGCGCTAACATTATGTTGGCGCTTATAGTTAAATTTTTTCTAAATAGTTTAATTAAATGATTATTCAAAGGGCATATAACGTTTTGATGAATAAAAAACGTTATTTAGCTATTATCACTAACGGCACTTATATTGCCCTATTCTCTGCCCTCACCTTCGCGTAAATAAAATTTTTTAAACAAAGCTAACACGAGGTTTACCCCTGAAAAATAATTAGGGAATTACTAATAGGCATTAGCCCATAATACGCTTATACGGCAACGTACATTCTGTATATTGCTTTGAATAATCAAGTATCTCAGCTTTGGTTTCTAAGCTTAGTGGCGCCAACCTAAATACTTTATTTTCACATTCACTTTGTTTGTCGTCGTGATTTGAAATGCAATCTGACGTAGTTACGTTTTGGCGCGTTAAGCGCTCTTCATTTTTATAGCATAAGTGGTGTGCGTAGCCATGCATGGTTTGCTTAAATTCAAATAAATCGACAGGGTAATTTGCGACTAAGTCAGTAATCGTCGCTACTCCATCATAAGCTTTACTAGAAAAAACATATTTATTTACTGAAAAACCTGCAACAACAATTAAAATAGATCCAAAAATTAACTTCAAAATAAACCCCTTACTGCATTCTTAGTACTAATGTAGCATAAAAATGTATTCATAAAAGGGGTTTAGCACTAAATAATTGCTTTTTGTTAACTTAAACTAGTGATTTATTAACATCAGTTAAAGTTTGTACCGGATCTGACGATTTTGTGATCGGTCTACCAATCACTAAGTAATCGCTACCCGCTTCAATAGCTTGCTTAGGTGTCATAATGCGTTTTTGGTCACCCACATCACTACCAGCAGGGCGAATGCCTGGAGTAACTAGCTTAAACTCGCTACCTAATTGTGCTTTTAGCGCTTTCGCTTCTTGGGCAGAACATACTACGCCATCAAGCCCTGCTTCTTTTGTTAATTTAGCTAAATGAATAACTTGTTCTTGCGCTGATTTTTCAACACCCAAACGCTTTAGTTCAGCTTCGTCCATGCTGGTTAGCACTGTCACTGCTATTAATAAAGGTGCTTTATCACCAAACTTTTCAAGTGCCTGCTTTGCCTTATTCATCATTTCAAAACCACCTGATGCATGAACGTTTACCATCCAAACGCCCATATTAGCCGCTGCGGTGACCGCTTTTGCCACTGTATTAGGGATATCGTGAAATTTTAAATCTAAAAATACGTCAAAGCCTAAATCGATTAACTGTTTAACGAATGCAGGGCCAAAATAAGTAAACATTTCTTTACCTACTTTTAAACGACACGTATCTGGTGAGAGTTTTTTTACAAAATTAAGAGCCGCGTCTTGTGAATCGTAATCTAGGGCAATAAGAACTTTTTTTGTATCTTCTAAAGACATAACTATCCTAATGAATGGCAGTAAAGTTATAAATAGTTGGGGGTTATTAAAATCCGTCTAGGCCTCTACTTGGCACAATGGTTTCCCAATGTTTACAAGATGGGCAGTTCCAATAAATAGTGTGGCTTGTAAAACCACAATGTTGGCATTGAAAGTCTGGTTTTGTAGCTATATACGACGTAACTAGCTTATCAATTTCATCAAGTACTTCTTTGGTATTTGGATTTTTATCACCCATTAGCTGTAGTAAAAAGCTAAAACCTCGAATTGTAGGCTGACGCTTTAAGCTGTCGGTTAAAAACTCAAATGCCTGTTTAGTATTTCCCTGCTCTAACAGTGCTTGGCAATGTTTTATTTTTATTAGCACCCCACCTTTATCGAGCAAGTCACATAATAAATCATGAAACTGATGTGTTAAATTTAACTGCTTATAACTATGTGCAAGCTGGTCAATAAACAAAGGTGCAAATAACGTAAATTGGCAAACGAGTTCACGCCAATAGTAAATTGCTTTTACGTAGTCTTCACTTGTGTAAGCCGATAACCCTAATTCGTATAAAGGGCGAACCGCTTTGTAATTTAAGCTAATGGCTTTGTTCATTAATTGCGGTTTATTTTCGCTTAAGGCAGCTTCGCTGTAAAAATTAGCAATTGCTTTAAAATGCTGCTCTTTAACGAATAACTCACTATGGGCTTCGAACATATTAATGCCCTTTTCCCACTCTCGGGTTTGCGAGTATAAAGTAATAATTGGGTCAAGTGCTTGTTCATGCCCAGCTTTAACAAGCCACACTAAATGCTCTTCTGCACCGTCTAATAAGCCGGCCATAATATAATCTTCAGCTAATTCTAAACGGCTAGCGGCAGCTTGTTGTTCATTTAAGCTTGGGTGTTTTAAAAGGAGTTCATGAATTTTTATTGCGCGGTCAAGCTCGCCTCTTCGGCGAAACATGGTAGCAAGGGTTGAATAATGGTCAACAGAGTCAGCAGCCACTTCTAATAGGTTTATTAGATGCTCTAAGCCCTGATCTTCTTCTCTGTCTAGTAAAAACTTTAAGCCTTTACTGTATTCTGAAGTGATTTGGCGATTGAGTTGATGAGCTTGGTTTTTTGCACTATTTTTGCCCATAATCCAGCCATAACCGGCAGCAACAGGCAGTAGTAAAAACAAAAGCTCAATCATGATTAGGTGTCTTTATTAGCAATAAGCTTACTATTATTTTTTTCTGGCGCTAATTGTTTTTTTAAGCGGTAATTTTGCCACTTTAATTTAGAAAACAATTTAAAGCTAATAAAACACCCTATTATCACACCCAGTATAAAGCAGATACTTATTATTACAGCGAGTGGCAAGGTATTACTGGCAATAATATAATTGATTTGTACTAATTGTGGATTTTGAGAACCCAATAAAAATGCGCAAAATAGGCATAGTACAACCAGAATAATTTTTAATACCTTAAACAAGTAACTACTCCAACTGGTTAACTAGGCAATACTCTCGTTTACGCGGTCGCGTAATTCTTTGCCTGGTTTAAAATGAGGTACATGCTTACCATCAAGCTCTACTGTATCGCCAGTCTTAGGATTACGACCTGTGCGAGGAGCGCGGTAATGCAAAGAGAAACTACCAAAACCTCTGATCTCAATACGATCGGAAGTAGATAATGAGCCGGCCATTTGTTCAAGAATTTCTTTTACTGCATTTTCAACATCTTTCACTGGAACGTGTGCGTGCTGTTCGGCAAGTGTTTCTATCAGTTCTGACTTAGTCATAGCGTTTCCTTAAAGAGAATAGTGGAAGGGCAAAACTGCCCTTCCAATTAAAAACTAATTAGAAATTAGTCTTTTTGTGCATTTGCGAAAGCAGCTGCCATTGCGTTTTCAAACACTGGCTCTTCTTTCTTAAGCTTCTCTAGTACTTCTTTCTCTTCTGCTTCGAAAAGAGCTTTAACAGATAAGCTTAAAGTGCGGTTCTTACGATCAACGCCAACGTATTTAGCTTCGATTTCGTCGCCTACAGAAGCAACAGTCGTTGCATCTTCAACGCGCTCTTGAGCGATATCAGCTACACGGATGTAACCTTCAACGCCTTCGATAAGCTCTACAGTTGCGCCTTTCGCATCAACTTCAGTCACTTTACCTTTAACAATAGCACCTTTTTTGTTTGCATCAAGGTAGTTATTGAACGGGTCAGCTTCGATTTGCTTAACACCTAGAGAGATACGTTCACGCTCTGGGTCAACTTGCAATACGATAGCAGTGATTTCGTCGCCTTTCTTGAATTCACGTACAGCTTCTTCGCCAGGCGTGTTCCAAGAAATGTCTGAAAGGTGTACAAGACCATCAATACCACCGTCAAGACCGATAAAGATACCGAAGTCAGTGATTGATTTGATCTTACCAGTAACTTGGTCGCCTTTGTTTTGTAGACGAGCAAATTCCTGCCAAGGATTAGCAATACATTGCTTAAGACCAAGAGAAATACGACGACGTTCTTCGTCGATTTCAAGAACCATAACTTCAACAGTGTCACCTAGTGAAACAACTTTTGAAGGGTGGATGTTCTTGTTAGTCCAA
>NZ_DJHW01000001.1:124754-124958 GCF_002433295.1 Pseudoalteromonas sp. UBA6610
TTAGAACCTTCTGGGTAACGACCAGCGATAGCAGCCCATGGATCTTCGCCAAGCTGTTTAAGGCCTAGAGATACACGAGTTTTATCTTTGTCGAATTTAAGAACTTTAACTGCGATTTCGTCGCCAACATTAACGATTTCTGAAGGGTGCTTAACACGCTTCCACGCCATATCAGAAATGTGTAGTAGACCATCAACACCACCA